>JAIMBL010000171.1 GCA_023511615.1 Leptolyngbyaceae cyanobacterium HOT.MB2.61 | reverse complement strand
GGACAGAACCCCACTCACCATCCTGTCTGCTGCCTCCTGGTTTGTTTTCCTCTTTTCTTCTTTCTTCCTATCTCCCCAGCCCCCGGCCCCTCCCTGATCCCCTGACTGTATGTGGTCGAAGTTGAGCAGCAAAATCTGGAAATGGCGTGCTGTTTGGGTTACGGCTCCCAGTGCAGCGGGGATTGTGATTGCGCTGCGACTGTTGGGATGGCTACAACCCTTTGAATGGATGGCGCTTGACCAGTTTTTTCTGCGTCGTCCAGCAGAATCAGCTGATCCGCGGATTGTCATTATTGGAATTAACGAGCAAGACATTAAAAACCTGGGGCGTTGGCCCATGACGGATGCGGAGCTGGCTCAATTGCTGAAGCAGGTAAAAGAGCAAAATCCCAGGGCGATTGGGCTTGACCTGTACCGTGATTTTCCTATTGAGCCAGGACACCAGGAGCTTGTGCGTGTTTTTGAAACCACCCCCAATCTGATTGGGATCGAGAAAAAGGGAGGGGCAAAGGATATTCCTATCGCTCCCCCCCCTGCTCTGGCAGAGCAGGGACAGGTGGCTTCTAATGATATCCTGCAAGATACCGACAACAAAATTCGGCGCGGGTTTTTCTACTGGACCAACCCGGATACTGAAGAAATTTTGGAAAGCCTGGGGTTGCGGTTAGCCCTGATTTACCTGGAAGCAGTGGGGATCCCCCCTAAGCCTGCTGCGGTCAATCCTAACTATTTGCAACTTGGTGAGGCAGTCTTTCCTATCTTTGAGGCGAACGACGGTAGTTATGTACGAGCGGACGCAGGGGGATATCAAATTCTGCTCAACTTCCGTGGGCCAGCAGGCACTATGGAAACCATTTCTATGACAGATGTTTTGCAGGGCAAAATTCCGCTCAACCTGTTCCGCGATCGCATCGTTTTTATCGGTCCCACAGCCGAAAGTTTGAAAGACTTTTTCCTCACTCCTTACAGTGGGATTTCGGGTATCGTGCCACAGCCCATGTCGGGTGTGGAAATCCAGGCGAATCTTACCAGCCAGATTTTAAGTGCGGTTCTTGATGGACGGCAGGGAATTCAGGTCTGGCCTGATCCCATAGAGGCAGGGTGGATTGTTCTGTGGGCCATCATCGGCACCACTCTGGGCTGGTGGGTGCGATCGCCCCGACGGGCTATTGCTGGCATGGTTTGCCTCGAAGGTGGCCTGGTAATCGGCTGCTATGTGGCGTTTCTGGCGGGGTGGTGGGTTCCCGTTGTTCCTCCTGCCCTGGCTCTGGCAGGTTCTGCGATTGTCCTGACTGGCTACGCAGCTTACCAGGAACGGGAAGACCGGCGAACAGTGATGAGTTTGTTTGGGCGGCACGTGAATCCAGAAATTGCTGAAGCCATCTGGCGAGATCGGGACCAGATCCTGAAAGAAGGTCGCCTGCCGGGACGGAAAATGACGGCAACCGTTTTGTTTACCGACATTAAAGATTTTAGCGGCATTACCGAGCGAACCGATCCCGAAACCTTGATGGATTGGCTCAACGAATACATGGCTGCAATGAGCCAACTGGTACTGGACTACGGCGGCATTGTTGATAAGTTCATTGGAGACTCCATCATGGCGGTGTTTGGAGTGCTGCTCTCGGAGCATACGCCGGAGGCGATCGCAGAAGAAGCCCAAAAAGCGGTCAGATGCGCCGTTGAAATGGCCTCTACTCTGTACGCCCTCAACCTGAAATGGCAGAGCCAGGGACTGCCGACCACTAGTATGCGAGTTGGTATTTCTACAGGGATGGTCGTAACGGGCACGCTTGGCGGTCAGCAGCGATTGGACTACACCACCATTGGCGACAGTGTTAATGTTGCCGCCCGCCTGGAGAGCTATGATAAGTCTTTGAGTGGTGGGATCTGCCGAATTCTGATTAGTGAGGAAACCTACGCGCTGGTTCAAGATAAATTTCTGACGAAGCTGATTGGAAATGTAAGGCTTCGGGGGCGAGAACGCCCAACAAAAATTTATCAAGTCTTGATAGAAACACTGAGACAGGGTGATTAAAATCAGACTATAGACTTGTCAAAATCAACCGTGGGTACTGAAATCCTTAGACCTTCTTTACTTCTTCTTTACTAGGTTTACGGGTGCATGCTGCCAGTGGGTTCCCAGTTCTCGGTTTTCAAGTTCCCTACCTGTATAAATTCAAAGGACCACCATGGCTACCCCCCGCTTTTTGATCACCTCCACTGCTGCAGCCCTTGCGTTGCAGTCTTTTGGCTTTCTGAATGCTCCAATTCAAACCCCTTCAGCTTTTAACCCGTTGGGGCTGGCTGCCCCTGCACTGGCTGCAAAGACTACTTATCGACCCCCTCTTCGCCCCCGTCCTACCCTTCGCACTGATGGAACAGGTTCACGTGGTTGTTACCAGAAAAATCAACCAGTCCTGCTGAGTCTACTAGTGCCTGAACGCCACGTTGGACAAACTGTTTCAGCCCGTCCCAGCTTCCTCTGGTACCTAGAAAATGCCAAGTTTGCCAAGTTTGCCCTGGTCGAGACTGGAGTTCCCAAGCCTCTGCTGGAGAAGACCCTCCAGGCATCACGGGCAGGAATTATGCGGGTTGAGTTGCCTAAAGATGCTCCGGAACTTGCTGTTGGCAAGGAATATCGCTGGTCAGTTACGGTACTGTGCAATCCCAATCGCCCATCTGACGTAGTATCCTATACCCAATCTTTCATCGAACGGGTGGCTGCCACTTCTGAGTTGATCAGGCAACTGGGAAGCGCAAAGTCTGACCTGGAGCGGGCCCGTATCTATGCTCAGTCGGGCTTATGGTATGACACCTTGTCAGTTCTGTCTGCTGCCAGTGAGAAAGATCCCATTGCCCGCAGTGAGATGCTTTCCCTGCTGGAGCAGGTTGGTTTATCCAATGTCACTAAACAGGCTCGCAAGAATGAGCAGGCTGCCAAATTACGTTAGAGTATCTTTTACAAAAGCCAGTTACAAAAGATAACTAGCGGCTAGCCGATGGTTTGATTCATCCGTTAGCCGCAGTTTTTTGTCAACTGTTGTATAGCTGTCGCCAGGTTGCTCAGGACATTGGGTTTAAAGGGGGGTGGGGGTTCGCCCCCAGCCAGGGATTCCACTCCAGCACCCCGTCCTAAGCCGAGTGACTATGGCTATAATAGTCCCTTAAATAGGCGGAGGCCATCTGTGCCCCCCAAGATGGGATCAGAGGCCCGTTCTGGATGAGGCATCATACCCAGAATATTGCCTTGGTGATTACAGATTCCCGCGATGTTGTTCAACGAGCCATTGGGATTGCCGGCAGGGTCTATTTTTCCATCTGCCGTGCAGTAGCGAAAGATTACCTGACCATTGGCTTCGATTTCTGCCAGAGTGTCAGGGTCGGCGTAGTAACTGCCCTCACCGTGGGCGATGGGGATGGTGACCACTTCGCCAGACTGATAGTTCTGTGTCCAGGGTAAATCGGTCCGCTCAACCCGCAATGGGACGCGATCGCAAATAAAATGCAGATCCCGGTTTCTTACCAGCGCTCCGGGCAGCAGCCCTGCCTCTGTCAGTACTTGAAATCCATTACAAATTCCCAGCAGGAACTTCCCCTGCTTTCCATGTTCAATGGCGGACTTCATCGCGGGTGAAAAGCGAGCGATCGCGCCGCACCGGAGGTAATCCCCATAACTAAATCCACCCGGAATCACGACTACATCGAGATCGGAGAGGTCACTATCCTCGTGCCACACCATCCGGGTTGGCTGATTCAATAACATCTGAGTCACGTAGGCAACGTCGCGATCGCAATTGGACCCCGGAAACACGATCACGCCAAACTTTACTGCCACAGGTCGATTCTCCCCCTGGTTGAATATCTTGATCATAGGATAGGGGGAGGGGGAAGGATGTACTAACAACCAACAATTAACAACTAACAACTCTCTTAGCCCACAACTCCTACCCCTTCATCGATTCACTTTTTTCAGCAATGTCAAAGTCTGTTCTGGTTTCACCAGAGTATTTGCACACACAATGCCAGAGGCGGCGACGGCGGGGACACCAATTCCGGGCATGGTGCTGTCACCAACCAGGTACAGACCGGGAAGGGGGGTTTGCGGACCCGGAAAAGTTGACTGCCCGGCGGCGATCGCAGGCCCGTAGGTGCCCTGATAGCGACGCAGATAGTGGGAATGGGTTAAAGGAGTACCGATCAGTTCCAGAACAATGCGTTGGTGCAGATCGGGAATAATGCGTTCCAGTGCCCGAAAAAGGGGGGCTGCCCGCTGACGTTTGCGCTCTTTGTAGGAGCTATCCCGCTGCCAGCCTTCGTAAGGTTCTAATGTGTAGGCATGAATGACGTGGTGCCCTGGAGGGGCCAGGTTCGCATCCCATACTGAGGGGATGGAAATCATGCAGGTATTTCCAGGCGTGGTGATGTCCTGGTTGGAGTTGTGGATGACGACGTGGTGTCCGGTCAGGTTCTCCAATCCCTCTGCTCGAATGCCCAGGTGGAGGTGCATGAAGCTGGCGATCGCCGGGGTTTTCAGTACCTCTGCCCTGTAAGCAGTGGGTAAATCTTCGCGACGTAACAGTTTTGTACAGGTATCCCAGCGGGTGGCATTGGAAATTACGACTGGAGCCCGTGAGATGGCACCATTTCGCAGCCGCACCCCAACGACCCTGCCAGATTCCACCAGAATTTGCTCAACATGGGCACCCAGGTGCACCCGTCCACCCCAGCGCTTTAATCCTCGAACAAGTGCCTCTACAATCGCTCCACTTCCCCCAATGGGGTAGTCAACAACGGAGCAGGACCGTTCGCCAAACATAAAGGCGACTTCGGGAGTGGCCGTACCATCTGCCTTTAGCCCAGATAGCAAAAAGCATTCCAGATCAATCAACCGTCGTAACCAGGAATCTTTTACATCTTGCATCAGGTCTGCAACGGCTGCTTGAACACTGCCCAGGTGGGGTAACAGCTTGAACAGAGATGGCAGGTAGCGGCTGAGCAAAATGGGAAAGGCATTGAAATCTGCCCGCAATGCCAGGGCCGGAATACCACGTAGTGCCTCATACAAACTCAGTAAGCGCCGCTCCAGGCGATGTAGTTCTGTGGCCCCCTGGGGTGTGATCTGGGCAACGGCCTCCCGATAATGCCTGGCATCGCGATAAACCGGAAAAGTGCCCTCTGGGAAGTGGTAATGACCAAGAGGGTCATAGGCGATCGCTGGTACCGTCTCCTCCAGCGCATCCAGAATTTGCCGCAGAGGATTGAGCGATCGCTCATCACTAAGACCACAGTAAAACGAGGGGCCAGAGTCAAAGTGGAACCCTTTCCGAGAAAAGCTGTGCGCTGCCCCCCCAGGAATCGTGTGGCTTTCATAGAGAATAACCCGTTTGCCATAGCGGGCCAGTAATGCTCCTGCTGATAATCCCCCAATTCCACTACCAATTACAATGACATCGGCATCCTGTCTCTGTCCTCCACCCTCTAACATCATTCACCCCCTGAATACCCAACGTTTATGCTACTTGTAGCATCCCAATAGCATAGAAAGGAGGGAGGTTTGACTTCGGATGAAGACAACAGGCAGTTTTGGAAAGATTTTAGCTTTGACGAAATTCCCAAATAGTCTATAGTTTCAGGTTTGGAGCGGTGTGAGAAGTTCTCTATCGCTTGAATTCTAAAAATCGCGAACTAACATTAGGAGAGAGGGCAGAACACTTAAGTTGGTGAAATCAGCAATATACAATCCCCATCGGATGAATGACAGCATAACCAGTGCTGCTAAGAGGCCGAACAATTATGCTTGCCTCTCATTCTCTGGTGGATAACTTTGTTTACCCACTTAATAAGCTGCAATCAGAAAAAAGAGTTAAGTAATGAGGAAGTTGATCCGCGATCGCTTCATACTTAACGCGAGAACTAGCTCGAAGGAGAAATAGAGAATGGCACAAGCGAAACACGGTGATACGGTTAAAGTGCACTATACGGGTAAGCTGGATGATGGCACCGTGTTTGATTCTTCCACTAACCGTGAACCGCTGGAATTTACGATCGGAGCAGGAAATATCATTCCTGGTTTTGAAAAGGCTGTAGTGGGTATGGCTCAGGGAGAGTCTAAAACGGAAGTGATCCCAACTGAACAGGCCTACGGTCCTTACATGGAAGAAATGGTGGTAACGATTGACCGCCAACAAATGCCTGCTGAAATTGAGCCCGAAGTGGGTCAGCAACTTCACATTCAGCAACCGGATGGGCAGCTACTTCCCGTCATGGTTACGGATGTTTCAGACTCAACCGTGACTCTGGATGCCAACCATCCTCTTGCTGGTGAGAATCTGACGTTTGATATTCAGTTAGTTGAGATTGGGTAGAAGGAGAGGCTTTTTCCCAGCCTCCCACAAATCTGGTAAACCAATCTAAAGATTTGAGAATGTTTGTAGTTCAGGCTTTAGTGTATTTGGCTGAAGTCGTAACCACGAACGTTGCCAGGTCTACTGGATCGTTTGCTCGTCCAGAAAACGGGATGCCCGAAGATAGCACGATCTTTCTTCGGGCATGTTGTCTTGGTTAAAGCGTTCGCCAAAGGGTGAACGTCATCATGCCTCCACAGGTTACCGTTGCACAAACGGATTTGCGTTAAACCTGTTGCCTCAACTCCCGCCAAAGTTCGAAGGCCATTTGCCTCTACAGGTTGCCATTCTACAAATGGATTTTTACCAGACCTGTTACCTCAGACGTGTCAACTGCTATAAAGGGTAGCGATGGTAGCTTAAAGTTTTCAGCCGTTTTTGGTGGTGCCTGAGGAGCTTACCAATGGAACCCTTTGCTAAATCTACCCAAGCCGCTTTTACAGATCCGATTGTTAATCAGACATCAGGAAGATTGAAGCGATCGCTTCTGTTTCCCCTAACCACCGATCTACTTGATGTGGGCTTCTCCGCATCCTCCCATTCCACCCGCTTCAACCCGTTCAACGAGACGGCAACCCCACCTCCCATTGACGGTTCCCTGGTTCAAATTCAACCTCTGGCTCAAAATCTTGGCGCTCTAATAGGGCGGGGGCAGGCTAGTGGTAGCCTCAATGCCAGCAATCCCTATGATGTCTATCGATTCGATACCGCCACAAAAACTGGGATAACGGGTGTCAATCTGGTTGGCACGGGCACTAATGTTATTACCTCAGAAGCACTGGTAGTTCTGGTAGAAGACAGGAACAATAATGGCAGAGTCGATTCTGGTGAGGCGTTTGAAGGCTCCAGCACCAGCCCTGTGCGTCGCCCCTATGGGCCTGGCACCTATTATGTTGTAGTCTACTCAAACGGTGCCCTGGATTATACCCTCACGCTGGAAACCGACTTTGCTGGGAATACCCTGGCCAGTGCTGCTAACCTGGGGGCCCTTTCTGGCAGACAGTCGTTTCAGGATGCTGTTAGCACCATTGATGGGGAAGATCTCTATCGCTTTAGCGTTGATACAGAAGGTAACTTTACCTTACGACTGGATAACTTAACGGCGGATGCCAATGTTCAACTGGTTCAAGACCTGAATAGTAACGGAGTTGTTGAAGATAGCGAGATTTTGCAGGCATCGGCTAATCCAGGTACAACAACGGATGGGATCGCCCGCCGCCTGACACCGGGCACCTATTTTGTCCGAATTCTGCCGGGGACTGGTGCCAGCACCAACTACACGCTGACGCTGACGTTTGATCAGGCAGGCAATACTCTCAGTTCTGCACGGAGTCTTGATTTCTTAAGTGAGACCCGATCTTTTTACGACTTTTTGGATAGTGCGGATCCAGAAGACTTTTACCGCTTTGAGGTGTTCAGCGAAAGCAACTTGAGTTTGCTTGTTGAAGGATTCAGTGATCTGGCATCTATTCAGCTAATCCGGGATAGCAACGGGAATGGCATCGTTGAAGCCGAAGAAATTTTGGCGACCTCAACCAACCTGGCCGGAACAACGATCGCTACGCTTAACAGCAGTCTGGCGATCGGCACCTATTTTGTTCGCGTTTTGCCATCTACCCCAGCTGCCAGCACTACAAACTATCGGTTAGACATTCTTATAACTGGATCCGACCAGGCGGGCAATAGTCTTTTAAATCCACGGGACATTGGGCTTTCTTCAATCGCCACCTCCTTTACCGATTGGGTTGGCAGCACCGATCCTGATGACTTTTACCGCTTTGCCCTGACCACCACCAGTACTGTCAATCTGACGCTGGACTCTTTAATTGCCGATGCCAACCTGCAATTAATTCAAGATCTGAATGAGGATAGCATCATCGACAGTAATGAAATCTTGCTAACCTCAACCAATCCAGGAATTGCACCCGAAACTATTAACCCGCTATTGGGGGCAGGCACTTACTTCATCCGGGTTTATCCAACCAGCGGGGCAACCAATTATCGCCTTACGGCATCAACGATTTCGCTCCTGGATCAGGCGGGGAACAACTTCAACGATGCCCGTCTAGTCAACCTTAATGGTTTGGCAGCCACTTTTGCTGATCAAATTGGGAATAGTGATTTAGAAGACTATTACCGTTTCAACATCGCTAATAATGGCAGCACGTTGAATCTTTTGTTGGATGGATTAAGTGCCAATGCGAATGCACAACTGATTCAGGACCTGAACAGCGATGGATTGGTAGATAGCAACGAAATTCTTGATGTTGCCATTGGTATCGGATCTACCAAAATTCTGAACCGCCTTCTCAATGCAGGGAATTACTTTGTAAGGATTGTGGGAGCCACCCCTGACATCAGTACTGACTATACACTGAGTTTGTCGCTCGATCAGGCTGGTAATGCTCCTAATTTAGCCCGACCCATCCAGCTCAATGGCATCTCTAATATACTCAGCGATTGGGTAGGTATTGCTGATACCGTTGATTATTACCAGATTACTTTAAGTACGAGTACGAACCTCTCTTTACTTTTGAATGGGCTCAGTACAGATGTAAATTTCCGACTTTTAGACAGTGCTGGAAATTGGATCCAGGATTCAACCAGAACTGAGAATGGGACGCGATTGCTAAACCGCATTGAACTACCAGGAACTTATCTGATTGAGATTTCATCTCCTGGTGGCAACACCAACTACAGGTTGCAGGTGGATGCCCCTCCTGCCGATAACGCTGGAAATACCCTGGCTGATGCCCTTGATTTGGGTTCACTCAGAGGTGCTCAAACGTTCAATGATTTCATCAGCAATTTTGATCGAGAAGATTTTCATCGTTTCAATGTTGATGCAACTGGGTTACTCAATGTTCAATTAACTAATCTGGTTGCCGATGCCAACCTATTTCTGACTCAAGATCTAAATAATAACGGAATCATTGACTCAGATGAGTTTTTACAGTCCTCTATCAATTCAGGGACGATCGCAGAATCCATTACCCAGAGCCTGACTCCTGGCACCTATTTCATCTACGTCTTGCAAGGTTCTTCAAATGCCAGCACTCCCTACAGCCTGAGTGTGGCCTTTGATCCGGCAGGAAATACATTGGCTACGTCTCTGGATATCACCGTAGATGCAACCAACCGTAGTTTTAGTGATTTTGTCAGTGCGACAACTGATACTGACGATTTCTACCGCTTCACCCTGGCTACCAACCAGACGCTTAACTTGGCACTGACTACCTTTAACCAATCCGTTGGGGTGCAACTGATTCAGGATTTGAATAGTAATGGCGTGGTTGACAGCAATGAAATCTTACAGGCTCAGGGAACCACAGGCACCGCTGTCATTTCCTTCAGTCGAACGCTTGCGGCAGGCACCTACTGGCTCAGAGTGGTGCCCGGTGAGGGGGATGCCAACTACACCATGACGGTTAGCACCAACCCTATTGACTGGCTGGGGCTCAATCTGCGCGACCTGGATTTAATCAATCTAGCAAAGACATCGCTGGCCGATGGTCAATTGAACCGGAATGAGGTCATTTCTCTCCTGCAAACAACCAAGGATGGCGGTGTGGTGACAGCCACCGAATTGGCCGATTTGCGGCTACTGGTCAGCAATAGTCAGTTGCTGGGAATACCAGATTATGTACGCATCCTGGCCGATCGAGTGGTGAATCCCAATCCAGCCAATCAGTTCTATCAAGGGGCAAGATTGGGGAGCTTGTTGGATAGCGGCGATTCAGCCGCCAGGTTGGAGCTTTTAATCAGCAAATGGTTCCTTGGGCGCGATCGCCCCGTGGCCCGATCCACCGATGGTCAAACCACCTATACCTACCGCCTGGCCAGTGGAGCCTTATTCCAGAATGGCATCAGCTATACCGATGTGCGGCAGGGAGATCTGGCTGACTGTTATCTGCTGGCTGCATTAGCCGCAACCGCTTTGCGATCGCCCGATGTCATTCAAAATATGTTCATCGACAATGGCGACGGCACCTACACCATTCGTTTCTACAATAATGGCGTGGCCAATTACATTACCGTTGACCGTTACCTGCCAACCACGGCTCTGGGCACCTTTGCTTATGCTGGATTTGATGCCTTCTACAATAACCCTGGCAATGAACTCTGGGTTGCTTTGATTGAAAAAGCCTACGCTCAGATCAGCGAGTTAGGCTGGCTGGGACAGGACAACATCAACTCCTATCAGGGCATCGCTTCGGGTTCTGAAACCGTAGCACTCAACCAGATTACCAATCGCAGCACCACAGGCCCCAACCCGCTTAATTTTGCCCAATTAGTCAGTGCTTTTAGTACGGGGCAGATGGTGTTTGTTGATTCCAACCCTGTTAATGTTGCCCCAAACATTGTTCCGGGGCATGAATATGTGGTGGTCGACTACAACCCCACAACTCAAAGAGTCACTCTCTTCAACCCCTGGGGCATTGGCGACCATTTGTTTGCGGGCAGTAACCGCCCCGGCCTTGTGGAACTGAGTGAGGTCGAATTAGCAGCTAGCTTTGCAACTCTGTCCTACACCGCCGCTTGATCTATCGAAGATGCTCCTGCAAGGGGTCGATTAGACTTGTCAGTAGCATTGTCACCCGACTTTCCTGCCCCTTAGCATCAGGCACAAGCTGTTAGCCTGCATTATTCATGAGGGGTGGCAGACAGCAGACAACTGAGTCCAGACTAACTAACTAGGGCTTGCTGAAAAAGTATTTCACGAGCTTTGAGAAGGTTGATGGTTACATCTTGAAACTCGCTGGAACTTAAG
>JAIMBL010000170.1 GCA_023511615.1 Leptolyngbyaceae cyanobacterium HOT.MB2.61 | reverse complement strand
GTGGAACCCCTGGCTGGGGGCGAAGCCCCCACACCCCCCTTAAACCCAGTGTCCTAAGCAACCTGGCGACAGCTATAGTTCAGAGCGATCTTTAACTCCACAGGAACAGCTCTCCTGGTAAGCCAGCAGACCAAAAGAACCGCCCTTACGAGTTTTGTGAGGACGGTTTGCTTCGAGACAATTAAGCTCCGACAGCTTCCTTCGCAGCGTACATCACTTCGATCGTAATTTCGGTGATGCCCCGATCACGGGCAAATTTCTCTGTATTCCGCTTCACTTTGCCCCGCACAAAACCGGGAACTTTGTTGAGTTCGGCTTTAGCATCTTTTGTCCAGTTCATGTCAGTATCAGCGGTGAGTGCTTTGGTGACCACTTCCTTAGTGTCGTGCCCACCGAAGATCTCCAGCAGATGGTCTTCCATGCCTAGGGTAAAGGAGTTGTAGATCAGATCCACAATTTGATTGGTGCCTTCGTAACCAACGAAGGGCTTGTAGCCGATGGGGAAGTTTTGAATATGGATAGGAGCGGAGATGACGCCGCAGGGAATATCCAGACGCTTGCCAACGTGACGCTCCATCTGGGTGCCAAAAATGGCGGCAGGCTCAACACGGGCGATCGCATCCCCCACCTGGGTATGGTCATCGGTTATCAGCACCTCATCACAGTATTCGCTGACCTGTTCCCGAAACCAGTCGGCATCATATTTGCAGTAGGTGCCCGCCCAGACGACATGAATGCCCATTTCCCGTGACAGAATTTTAGTAATGGCAGCAGCGTGGGTGTTGTCACCATAGACAACAGCTTTTTTGCCTGTCAAATTCTGGCAATCAATCGAGCGAGAGAACCAGGCTGCCTGAGAGACATACAGGGTTTGCTCGTTGATGTAGTCTTCGTAATTTACATCCACTCCATTCTCATTCAGGATCTTCTGGATGGCACGGATACAGCGAGCCGTCTCAACCACGCCCATGGGGGTAATGTCCACATAAGGCATACCGAACTCCGCTTGCAGGTAATTCGCGGCCATCATACCTAATTCCCGATAGGGCACCAGGTTAAACCAGGCGCGGGGCAGGTTCTTCAAATTGTGAACGGAAGCCCCTTCAGGAAGGATTTCATTGATTTCAATTCCCAGATCGGCCATGAGCCGCTTTAGCTCGGTGCAGTCGTGGTTATTGTGGAAGCCGAGGGTGGAAATGCCGATGATGTTGACCGAAGGTTTTTCGGTCTTACCTTCAAGCATCTCGCCTTTCTTGCGGGCTTTCTCGATGTAGTACTGAATCACCTGATGCAGGGTGCGATCTGCCGCTTGCAGTTCGTTGACCCGGTAATGGTTGACATCTGCCAGCATGATGTCGCCCCTGGCTTCTAGTTGGGCGCGATCGCAAAAGTTCTGCAAATCTTCTTGCAAAATGCTGGAGGTGCAGGTGGGGGTAAGAATAATCAAGTCGGGGTGTTCTTCGGCATCCTTGCGAGTGATGTTATCGACGACTTTTTCCTGGGAACCCCTTGCCAAAACGTTGCGATCAACAATACTGGCCGTTACGGGAGTAAAGTCACGCTCCCGTTCCAGCATAGAGCGCATGACGTTAAAGTAGTCGTCGCCGAGGGGCGCATGCATGATGGCATGGACGTTTTTAAACGAGCTGGCAATGCGAAGGGTGCCAATGTGAGCAGGTCCTGCGTACATCCAGTAAGCCAGTTTCATAGAAGCCTCAAAGGGGTGCGGGGTGAGGAGTAAAGGGGTAAGGGAATCGTCTCTGAAACCCCTTGCCCTGCTTAAGTTTGTGATTTTAACGTCTATCGATTGTCTCAGACATCGTGTTGCCATGATGCAGTGGGTAAAAGTTAATTTGAGCCGCTTAATAAATCACAAAAATCGCCAGGAGCCTGTTTGAGATTGAATTTAAGGCATTTGTAGTGATGGGCTAACGCCAGGATTATTTATGATTCTTGTTGATTTGCAACAATTTGAAAAGTTTTAGCTGAGAATTGGCATGGGCGTGGTTTGCCCTTATTCCCCAGGATGCCGAAATGCTTGTGACTGAGCTTCCAGTAATTCCTGAATTCCTTTTTCAGCAACGTCCAGGATGCGATCAAGTTGTTTACGGCTGAAGCTGCCTTCCTCAGCGGTGCCCTGGATTTCAATTAACTCCAGCTTTTCATTCATCACGACGTTAAAGTCGATTGCCGCAGCAACATCCTCTAGATAGTTAAGGTCAAGGAAGGGTTCGTCGTGCAGCAATCCGACGGAAACAGCCGCGACCTGATGACGCAGGGGCGATCGCTCCAGTTCTCCACTTGCTACCAATTTATCAATCGCGTCCTTGAGGGCTACAAAGCCGCCCGTAATCGAAATTGTGCGCGTCCCGGCATCGGCCTGCAACACATCTGCATCCACAATGATGGTACGTTCTCCCAGAACTTCCATATCCAGGGTTGATCGCAGGCTGCGCCCAATCAACCGCTGAATTTCTTGAGTTCGACCTGAGAGCTTCATGAACTCGCGTTCCTGGCGATCGGGGGTTGCTCCCGGCAACATGCGATATTCGGCAGTCAGCCAGCCCTGTCCCTTTCCTTCCAGAAATTTAGGCACCTTGGGCTGGATGGAGACGTTGCAGAGAACCTGAGTTTCACCGGCCTTTGCCAAAACGGATGCCGTTGAAAAACGGGTGAAGTTACGAGTAAAACTTATGGGACGCAATTGATCCGGTTGCCGACCGTCTGGACGTTGCCAAGTCATTGAATTTGCCTCGATTCCTAGAGGAGACTTTCATTTACTTTCATTTAATAATCACCAACTAACAACCAACTCTCTCCATTTTCTGGTTTCTGCTCCCAATTTCTTTAGATTTCCTGAGTGTCCGGGGGGTGAGGGGCGAGGGGGCAGGTGACAGGCGGTCCACCCGTCCATTCCCTTCGCCTGACCTGATTACCGTATTGACGGATCAACACATATGGTGTTTCATGTGGGAGCAACATCGAGAGAATACGCTATATTTTGCCTATTTATACTGGATGCAGGGCTTGGTTGAGCGAAGGCGATCGCAGTTTGTGATATTGAGCTTCAATCGTCCAAAGCTTCAATCGTCCAAACTCAGGCTTTGGGTAAAACCTTTCGCTTCCCCGCATTGCTCGTCTACACAGGTATTTGCTCATGGTTTCACAGGTAGAAGCTCCCACTGTCAGTTCCAGCCAGCCCCTCACCCGTCGAATTGAAGGGTTGGTTCAGGTATTTACCTGCTCTCATCGCAGCTTTTTTACCAGCGTCATGGCCCAGGCGTTGAGAATTGCAGGACAGGGAACCCCGGTTTTGGTCGTCCAGTTTCTCAAGGGTGGAATTGCTCAGGGATTTGAGCATCCGGTGCAGTTAGGACAAAATCTGGATTGGGTTCGGTGCAATTTACCTCGATGTATTGATACGCCCCCTCTAAGTCAGGAAGAGGGGCGATCGCTGGTCGAACTCTGGCATCAGACGCAAGAAGTTGTGATGCGGGGGAACTATGAGCTGGTTGTGCTGGATGAATTAAGCCTTGCCATTCACTTTGGGCTGATTTCAGAAACAGAAGTGCTGGCATTCTTAAACAGACGCCCCCGGCATGTGGATATCATTCTTACGGGGCCAGAGATGCCCCAATCACTTCTCAATATCGCTGACCAGATTACCGAACTTCGCCGTAGTCACCAACCATAGGTCAATCCCAATGATCAAAAACGATACCTGGATTACTCAAATGGCTGCAAAGGGAATGATTACTCCCTTTGAACCTCACCTCGTTCGCCAGGTTGATGGAATTCCTGTAATCTCCTATGGGTTAAGCAGCTATGGTTATGACCTGCGGCTATCTCCATCAGAGTTTCGCATTTTCCGTCATATTCCAGGTACCGTGGTGGATCCCAAAAACTTTAATCCCGCCAATTTGGAGCCTGCTGAACTACACAGTGATGTCAATGGTCGCTATTTCATTTTGCCCGCCCATTCCTATGGATTGGGGGTGGCATTGGAGCGATTAGAGGTGCCCGAAAATGTAACGGTCATCTGCATTGGTAAAAGTACTTATGCCCGTACCGGGCTGATTGCAAATCTGACTCCGGCTGAGGCAGGTTGGCGGGGTTATTTGACACTGGAATTTTCTAACTCCTCTAGTGCGGATTGCCGCATTTATGCAAATGAAGGGGTTGTCCAGTTGATTTTCCTTGAAGGTGCTCCCTGCGCTGTTAGCTATGAAGCTCGGCGTGGCAAGTATCAGGACCAACCCGAAAAAGTCACACTGGCAAGGGTTTAATTTTTATCTAGTGTTCCGTCAGGAAAATTTTGACGGGTCGCAGACTCTCAAAATTTAACCCTCACTTGCCTCCTGGGTATTCTACCCATCAAATTAAATCTGACAGATCACTAGTCCTGGTCTGGATCTATTACGCTGTATGAAGTGTTCGACGCTGGCTATGGTGGAACAACTCAAACCGCGTTATTCGATCGCCTGGATTAATCGAATTGCAGAAATCCCACAGGCAGAGTGGGATGCTCTGGCAATGCCCCTCAAAACGCCGTTCTTTGAATGGGAATGGCTGAATAATATGGAAACGTCTGGCAGCGCAACGGCACGGACAGGCTGGTTGCCAAACCATTTAACCGTTTGGCGCGATCGCTCCCTGATTGCAGCGGCTCCCCTTTATGTAAAAGGGCACAGCTATGGCGAATTTGTGTTTGACCATCAGTGGGCGGATCTGGCAGCCCGATTGGGGATTGAGTATTACCCTAAATTGTTGGGGATGTCACCCTTTACCCCAGCGGAGGGATACCGATTCCTAATTGCACCGGGTGAGGATGAGGATGAATTGACGGCCATGATGGTGAATGCAATCGACCATTTTTGCGATCGCAACCAAATTTCTGGATGTAACTTCCTCTACGTCGATCCAGAGTGGCAACCGATAATTGAGCGCCACGGCTTTAGCGGCTGGCTACACCACAGTTTCATCTGGCAGAATCAGGGTTTTCAAACCTTTGATGACTACTTGAATTTGTTCAATGCGAATCAGCGACGCAATGTCAAACGGGAACGGAAGGCGGTTGAAAAGGCAGGGTTGACTTTACGGGCCTTAACGGGTGAAGCGATTCCAAAGTCTTTGTTTCCGCTGATGTACGCTTTTTACAGCGATACCTGCGATAAGTTTGGCTGGTGGGGCAGCAAATATTTAACCCGCAAGTTCTTTGAACAGCTCTATCCCCATTACAGCCATCGGGTTTTGTTCATCGCCGCTTACAGTGAACAAGACCCATCCCATCCGATTGGGATGTCATTTTGCTTAAGGAAGGGTGAGAACCTTTATGGGCGTTATTGGGGTGCCTCTCAGGATATTGATTGTCTTCATTTTGATGCCTGCTATTACACCCCAATTGAGTGGGCAATTTCTCAAGGAATCCAGATTTTTGATCCTGGTGCAGGTGGACGACACAAAAAGCGTCGCGGCTTCCCGGCCACTCCAAACTATTCCGTTCATCGGTTCTATCATCCCCGTCTGGCCCAGATTTTCCGTTCTTACATTGATGAGGTGAACGAAATGGAGCAGCGTGAGATCAATGCAATTAACGAAGCGTTGCCGTTTAAGCAAGGGGTCAACAATTAAGGGGCGGAACCTGTTGCAACTCTCGCTCTATTCAGGTTTCCTTCGTCAAAGCCCATAAAAATAAAAAAGGGACAGGTAGCCCATCCCTTTTCCAGGATTGTTCAAACCTGTGAGAAGTCATGAATTAGAAGTTCATTTCAGCCGCCTGCACCCGCTCTACCTGCTTCTTCTTGAGAATCAGCAAGATCTGGAACAACATGGTAATTGCGAAGAAGGCTAACAGACCTTTGATGCGATCCGGGTTCTGAAGAACAATTTCAGTATCCGCCTGACCGAATCCACCCACATTGGGATTCTCAGTTAATGCTTCACCCGATTTCACTTCCTGTCCTTCGGACACAATCAGGGCAGGCCCTGGAGGAATGGTATCAACCACCGTACTGCCATCCTCTGCCTGAATCGTGACCTGGTAACCGCCCTCTTCGGGCTTTTCAAGCTTGGTCACCAATCCAGCCGCAGAAGCGGTATAGACCGTATTGTTACTCTTCTCGCCATTCGGGTAGACCTGGCCCCGACCCCGGTTGCCACCAGCATGCACAGCATATTTACCAAAGTGGATTGATTGGTTAGTTTTTGGATCGGGGGATAGGACTGGGAAAACAATCTCCTGATACTGCTCACCAGGTAGTGGCCCAATCACCACAATATTGTCTTTGTCCTCGCTGTAGGGTTGGAAGTAGAGATCCTGAACCTTTTCCTTCATTTCCTCAGGAATTCGATCTTCAGGCGCAATCTTGAAACCCTCTGGCAGCATCAGTACAGCACCAACATTGAGGGGACCCTTCTCGCCGTTACCCAGCACTTGTTGCAACGATTTATCGTAGGGAATCTTGACCACGGCTTCAAATACCGTATCAGGCAGTACCGACTGGGGAACTTCAACCTGAGTTGGCTTGGCGGCTAGGTGACAGTTTGCACACACGATCCGCCCGGTTGCCTCCCGCGGGTTGCTGTAAGCTTGCTGAGCAAAGATTGGGTAGGCACTGGCCGCCTGGGGCATGATGAGGTTGCCAGCCAAAAGCAGGGCGATCGCAGTAATTACTAGAGCCGCTTTCTTCAGCAGCCCCGTATCAAGTAACAATCTCTCTAAAGAAACGGTTTTCATTTGTAATGCCAGTTGCAAAAGAACATTTACAAGAAGCAAGGCCTGGGAACAGGAACCTTCAGTCAGGGAAGTTAAGGGTAAATCTCTAACCGAATCCCTGAGCCTTCCCTGTTTCCGAATGAAGGGCAGATTCTATGCCCACCAGGGTTCTTCGCCAGTACGGAAATCGGTCTCTGTCCAGGGGGTAAAGGAAATTTTGTCATTTTCGACGGTGGCGTGGGTCAGTGCCAGCGACAGAGGAGCCGGACCCCGGACGACCTTACCGTTGCTGTCGTACTGGGAGCCGTGGCAAGGACAAATAAACTTATTTTCGTTCGCATTCCAGGGCACAACACATCCAAGGTGAGTGCAGACTGCGTTAATGCCAAAGTCGGCGATCGATTTATCCTCTCTAACAACAATATAGGTTGGGTCTCCCTTCAGCCCCTGAGCTAGAACGTGGTCACCGGGAGCATGGGTTGCCAGGAAATTGCTGACCGAAATGTCATTACCCAGCGCGTCTTTAGCGATCGCACCACCACTACTGCCCCCCGCAGAAGGCGGAATGAAATACTTGATGAACGGATAGGCCATGCCCAGCGCGACGACCGTTCCTGTGCCAAAGGTCAGCAGATTCATAAATTGGCGACGCCCCATATCGGGTACGTCGGAGGATCCAGAGAGTTGTGCCATGAGTACGCTTAATTCTATCGAGAGAAGGAAATCGGCAGAGTCATAGGGATTCGAGCCCACAGCTCAAATTCATTAGCTTAATACACTGCAACCTGCACTTTCCCAGATCGGTTTCGCTAGCAGGAAGCACGCGTTACCTCAAGTCATCACCACAATCATTGGCTGACAGTGATTTTGAGGCACTAGATCAAGAATATTACATTTCTTGACATTAGCATCATATCGAAGTAGGGGAGTGCCGGTTTTATACGAAATGTTAAGCGCTGACAACAGAAGAAGGGATACTCCATAAAGCGTTACTGCTGATGTAAACGAGACCTTTAAACCATGCTCCTAGGCAAAACTCCCATCACAAACTGCGAGAACATCGATTTATCAGGAGTTTGAAGCGTGGGCCTCGTTTTTATTAGCTGTAGTTTTAACCCTCAGACACTTTTCACACAACCTCTAAAGCGCTTGTTTCTGACCTGCGGTAATCTGAAGATGCTCCCAGCAGTATAAACCAGCCGTTAGGAGACTTCATTACCCAATGACAGGAGAGGATCTGCGCCAGATTTTGTTGAACAAGTGGGGCCGCTCCTACGACGTTCAACTGCGACGCACCCAAGGCAAGATTTTTTTACTGGTGATGTGGAAGTATCTGGAGCAAGCCTCTTTTCCATTGACAGAGGGAGAGTACCTGGCGCATCTAGATGTAGTAGCGACTTACCTGCAAGCCTGGGGCAGTGCCGGGCAGGTTCAGGCCTTTATTGAGAAAACCCATGAACGCCCTCGATTGGGAAAGGCAGTTAGCATTCCCCTTGAACTGGGCGATCGCGCCTCCGAGTGGATTCTAGAAGACTTTTGATCGGGATGTTGGGTGAGATTCAAATGTCAACAGCAAGAGCTTTTAGCTGGGGTAGTAGGGCTTGAAAAGCTCTGCCCCGGTGGCTGATCCGATGCTTTAGTTCTGCAGGCATTTCGGCAAAGGTCTGGCTATACTCAGGGACATAGAAGATTGGGTCATAACCAAATCCACCCGTACCACGCGGAGTATGCAAAATTCTACCAGGGCAAACGCCTTCCGCTTGCAGCGCGATCGCCCCGTCGGGTCGAGCGAGGGCAATCACGCAGACAAACTGAGCTTCCCGATTAAGTTCGTTGCCCAATTCGTTCAACAGGCGCTCAATCCGTTCGCGGTCAGTGCTGCCATAGCGAGCCGAAAAGACCCCCGGAGCCCCACCCAGCGCATCTACCTCTAAACCAGAGTCATCAGCGATCGCCCATTGACCCGTTCTCCTGGCAACTTCGGAAGCTTTCAGACAGGCATTTTCCGCAAATGTGTTGCCCGTCTCCTCTACCTCAAGATCCTCAGGTTTGAGCGTCAGCTCCCAATCCAAACCAGTCAGGTAGGCCTGCATTTCCTGTAACTTCCCTGGATTCCCCGTTGCAACTACCAGAATTGTCATCACTTCCGAAACCCATCCTCTAGTAGTCCTGGATCATTCATAAAAAGGTGAATCGTGCAGGATTTCCCCAGTCAGAAAGTTCTTTCACAATCTAAAATCATCACAATCTAAAATCACAATCTAAAATCAAGATTGCTATCTTAATAACCTCTTTCATCCAACGTAAATTCCCCTACCTGCTCTGTAAAGGGACGCCACTGGAGCAAATCCCCTAGAAGGGCCTGGTAGCCAGAAACATTGGGATGAAGACCGTCAGGAGACAATTGGGATCTGTACCACTCATCCCCCCGCTCTAACCAGAGATCAAAAACATCGAGATAGGGGATATGAAGTTCCTTACAAGCCAGACGAGTTGCCTCTTTATAGCGATGCTGGTCCGCATGGTTGTAGTAGAAGCAGTCCAGGAATGGCATTTTCGATTCATCAACCGGAACCATGCCAATAAACAAAACCGGGCATAGACGTCGGGCCCGCTCCAGTAACCCCCTCATCTCGTTCCAAAACACCTCAAAATCGGTAAAGTTACGCCCATCCGGACGGGACAATCGGGCTGAATCATTGACCCCAACAGACAGAATAATTAAGTCAGGAACCCGGTTGCGTAACTCCCCTCGAAAGCGGTACTCATGCTCTAACCGCGAGGACACCTGCTTCACTCCATCGCCGCGGATTCCGAGATTGTAAAGCGCATGACCAGGGCTTCCTGGGTGCATCCAGCTTCGGCGCAAACGCTCTACCCATCCGCCCCCAACCGGATCGCCAAATCCATAGATCAGGCTATCTCCCAGGGCAACAACCTTTAGAAGTTGGGGAACGGGCTTCAGGTGCGATGAATAAGAGGGAACAGCAACTGCCTGCATGAGTCTCGAAATAATTTCTTCCAGACAAATTCAATCTGGACTTTAACATCTCGCCAAATCCATTGCAAATTTTCATTAAGGGATGGTGAAGCTGTCAACCTGTCAGCAGAAATTCTAAGGTTTTGATACACTGTGACTGAGTATCTCAATTTTCTAGAGCCCTGAGTTCTATGCATAAGCGTCCTACGTTCGATAGCAGTCAGTTGATGCGCCGGGCTGACGACCTCATTTCGGCGGCCTCTAACCGCTACCGAATTACGGTTCAGGTGGCAAATCGGGCAAAACGCCGCCGCTTTGAAGACTTTGACAGCACGGATGACCCAACCATGAAACCGGTGATGCGGGCGATTATTGAAATGTCGGATGAGTTAACCCAACCTGAAATTATCGGCGAGTAGGGATTGTTACGAGTGAGCCAGCGCCCAGGTTTCCAACGTGCAGGTGTTGTATTTGCGATCGCTGCTTTTCCAGTGTCTCTGATATTCGGAGAGATTCTACCTGTCAGCCCTGTGGGGAATCCAATTGCAGTTGCGCAGCGTATCCGCCCTGATGGAGTCTGGCAAACGATTTATGAACAGTTGCCAGAGTTGCCTCTAGAGAATCAGTACATTAACAAGGAAACTAAGCAGCCTGCCACAGACAATACATTGATCGGTCGTTTAATTCGCTACCACCTCTATGTGAAAGGTCGTCCGCCATTCTTTCGTCTGGATTGGAAAATTACTCTGGCCGATTATTTGGGTGTGACTGGGGCGATGGATCCGTCTACCTATCCCAGTGCTAACACATTGCGAACCAATCCCCTGGAAGGAGACATCGCTGCTATCAGGCAGTTGAATCGGCAACAGCGAGACGCCCTGATTCAAGCCCTGGTCAATGCCTTTGCACCCCAATCAGCAGTTCCATCGCGGTCTGACCCTGCTTCAACCCCCTCTAATCTTTAGTTAATGGCTCGAATTGTAAAAAGTGGGCCAGGCTGGCGAATTGGCTGGGATGCGGACGCAGAAGTTTTCAAAGGCCTGGTGGGCACGGATGATTGGGCCCTGGAGTTAACCGAGGCCGAGTTAAACGACTTTTGCCGATTACTGAACCAGTTGGTGGAAACGGTGGCCCAGATCGCTCCTGAACTGATGGATGAAGAAACCATTGTCTGTGAAGCTGAGAGCGATCGCCTCTGGTTAGAAGTTGAAGGATACCCCCATGCCTATCGTTTGCATCTGATTCTGCTTACGGGACGGCGGGGCGAAGGCTATTGGTCTGCCGCTGCCGTTCCAGAACTGACCCAGGCCATTCAATCTTTTCAGGTTTTCTAGTCTTGATGGAGTGATCCTGTAGCGACGTCTGATCGTCCTTCTCTTCTCCTATCCAATCCGCTGTCACAGTGTGTTATATTTGTTGAGCTAACGGGGCGTAGCGCAGCTTGGTAGCGCACCACTTTGGGGTAGTGGGGGTCGTGGGTTCAAATCCCGCCGCTCCGATATTCAAGACCTGCTCAACAGGCGGGTTTGGCATCTATAGCTGTCGCCAGGTTGCTTAGGACACTGGGTTTAAGGGGGGGTGTGGGGGCGAAG
>JAIMBL010000017.1 GCA_023511615.1 Leptolyngbyaceae cyanobacterium HOT.MB2.61 | reverse complement strand
CTTTTGAGTAGATGGTCTATCATTATTTGTTCTGACTGTAATTTTCGTAAATCCTCCAAACTTTAAACGAAAAAACGTGAATAACCTATCCATTTCAGGAATGTGGATGTATACTAAACTTTCAATTCAGCCAAACCAGGCGGGGTGCCTAATATATTCGTTTGCAGATTGAGCCACTAACGTAAACCGTTTGGCTATCACTACAACCCTTCAAGGCAGTCCTCATCATTTGACAGTAACGGCTGGTTTAATTCCTGGATTTCTGGCCACCCGCATCGATTCACAACTAAACCCTGATCGTGATGGAGCGTAAACAGTGAGCAATCTATTCAATAAACTACGGGACTTTGTTGGCTTTAATGAGCAGATGGATTACGAGTACGAGTACGACGAAATGGATGGGGGCGACTACGAGAACCTTTATCAGCAAGAACATGCCCCCCAACCAATGCCCCAGGCCCCCCAGGAAGATGTACGTACTCGTCGTCGGTTCCGCGATCGCCCAACCGTGGGGGCGGACGCTGGCATGGGCTCCGCTCCCAGTATGAACAACGTAATTGGTATGCCCGGTGCAGCCAACGGAATTTCTGAAGTGGTGGTGATGGAACCCCGCTCCTTTGAAGAAATGCCTCAGGCGATTCAAGCTCTGCGGGAGCGCAAGTCAGTAGTCCTCAATCTAACCATTATGGACCCCGACCAAGCTCAGCGGGCCGTTGATTTTGTTGCCGGTGGTACCTATGCGATCGACGGGCATCAGGAGCGCATCGGCGAAAGCATTTTCCTGTTCACACCGAGTTGTGTTCAAGTCAGTACTCAGAACACCACAGGCTTCGACGCTCCCATGCAACAGCCTCAGATGCGGATGCCCCGTCAGGCTCCTCCAGCCGCTGCCTGGTCTACTGAGCAAATGCGGATGGCGCAGTAACCAGTTGTTAGTGATTAGTTGTTAGTTGTTAGTTCAGGGTGCTAAACCTCTAACCATGGGCAAGCTTCAACTAATCGCTCCAGGAGATGTTCCGTGTCTACAAAATTGAGCATTATTGGTGGCGGGGTAATGGGAGAAGCTCTCCTATCCCGCCTTATTTCGCAAGGGGTTTACGCTCCACAGGAGGTGCTGGTGAGTGAGCCTCAACCGGAGCGGCGGGCGTTCTTAGCTGAGCGGTATGGGGTTCAGGTGACGGCAGACAACCGGGCGGCGATCGCCACGGAAGTTTTGATACTGGCGATCAAACCTCAGATGTTTGAAGCGGTGGCTGCCGATCTATCCGTCACCGCTCAAACCCCCTCTCCTTTGGTCCTTTCTATCCTGGCGGGAACCCCTCTGAGTAAACTGGAAGCTGGATTTCCTGAACACCCGGTGATCAGGGCAATGCCCAATACCCCAGCCACCGTCGGGGCAGGAATAACAGCGATCGCAGCGGGTAGCCACACCCAATCCCATCACCTAAAATTAGCTCAACAGATCTTTGCAGCCGTTGGGGAGGTGGTTGAAGTTCCCGAAGCTTTCATGGATGCTGTTACTGGGCTGTCCGGTTCTGGGCCTGGATTTGTTGCGGTCGTAGTTGAAGCGCTGGCGGATGGCGGAGTGGCTGCCGGGTTGCCCAGGGCGATCGCTATGAAACTGGCCTTGCAAACGGTCAAAGGCACAGCCCAACTGTTGCAGGAATCGAATATGCATCCCGCTGAACTGAAAGACCGGGTTACCAGTCCGGGCGGCACGACAATAGCCGGAATTGTCCAGCTGGAACGATTGGGCCTGCGTTCGGCGCTCATTGAAGCGGTGCGGGCGGCCCATGGGCGATCGCAGGAACTGGGGCGTTAAGAACAATGGGAAATTCAAAATGCAAAGAGTTAGCTCTGACATTCTGCATTGGGGAATTCTGGGGGTACCACTGATTCCCTCGGTATTTGGTTCGGTGGTTGTGCTTTACCTCGTAACCACCTTTTTCGGATGGAACCACTATACCGGCTAGGGCAGTGGGTATGCTGGACGAAGGTTCGCCCACCTATTTTCTAAGCTCCTAACTGCCCATGCCCACCCCTGAGCAGAAAACCGTCCTCACTCAGCCCTTTCTGGAACTCACTAACCAGGGGCATGCCATTCAACTCTTTCTCACTCAGGAGCAACATTTTCTGGGGCGAGATCCCTGCCGCTCAGATTTGCTGGTGCCCAGTGACTGGCAGATTATTTCCGGCTGCCATGCTCTGCTACGGCGTGAAGGGGAAGACTATTGCATTTATGATGGCGATGGTCAAAAGCCTAGCACAAACGGGTTGTTTATTAACCGGACTCGCATCACTCCATCAAAGGGCTATCCACTTAAGCATGGGACTGAACTACGAATTGGGCAGAATCCCCGTAGTCAAATCGTGCTGACCTACCGCAATCCGTTCGGTGCAGAAGCAGCGGAAATGCCAGAGAAGCGATCGCTATCGCTCAAAAATCGATCCGTCCTACTGGGGCGTGATCCCCAGGCCACCCTGCAACTGGAAGCACCCATCGTTTCCCGTCGCCATGCCACCATTGAACCCGATGGCACCGGACGCTACATCCTGCGAGATCACAGTACCAATGGAGTGTTCATCAACAATGAGCGGGTTAACGGCAGTGCTTACCTGAGCGAAGGGTCCAGTGTCCAGATTGGCCCTTTCACCCTGGTTCTGCGGGGAGACATCCTGGAGGTGGTGGATCGGGGCAATCAGATTCGCCTGGATGCCTGGGATCTGGTACGGGAAGTGAAAGATCGGCAGAACCAGACCCGCCGCTTACTGGATGGGATTTCGCTGGCAATTGAACCGGGGCAGTTTGTGGCCTTAGTGGGTGGCAGTGGTGCAGGTAAATCAACCTTGATGAGAACCCTGCTGGGCCTTGATCCCACCGACAAAGGTATGGTGTATTTGAATGGCAATGCTCTGCGCAGCAACTTTGGCATTTACCGTTCCCAGATTGGTTACGTGCCCCAGGATGACATTGTGCATCGGGAACTGACCGTTGCAGAGGTGCTGATCTATGCGGCGAAGTTGCGGCTTCCTGCTGATACTGATATCGATGAGGTGGTCAGCAAAACCCTGGAACAAATTGAGATGGCAGAACGGCGCGATGTGCTGGTCAATAAGCTGAGTGGGGGCCAGCGCAAACGAGTCAGTATTGGGGTGGAATTGTTGGCCGATCCCAAGCTGTTTTTTCTGGATGAACCCACTTCCGGGCTCGATCCAGGATTGGATAAGAAGATGATGCAACTGCTCCGCAAACTGGCAGACCAGGGGCGAACGGTGATTCTGGTGACCCATGCCACAGCAAACATTACACTCTGCGATCGCATCGTGTTTGTCGGTCGTGGCGGGCGGCTCTGCTACTTTGGTCCACCCATCAGAGCACTGGAATTCTTTGGCGTTACCTCTGGGGACTTTGCCGACATCTACAACGAGTTAGAGCGGGGCGAAATGGTGGTTCGCTATTGGGCAGAAAAGTTCCGTCAATCCGATGACCACTGGCGTTACGTAACCGGACATCTCAGCCCCGGCAATGCCACCCGGCAACCACCGCCTGCTTCTCCCAGCAAAGGCACTTCTTTCTTTAAGCAGCTCTCCCTGCTGACTCAGCGCTACTTCCAACTTGTTCTCCGCGATCCGGTAAGCCTGGTTCTGTCTCTGCTGACGGCTCCAATCGCCATTGGCCTGATCACCCTGGCGGTGCAAAACAAAGCCCCTCTGATTCTGGGTGATAAGCCCGACCCCACACTGGCTCCCCTGGCACTGCGGGTGTTGTTTGTGTTTACCTGTGCAGCTCTCTGGGTCGGTCTTTCCAGTTCGCTTCAGGAAATTGTCAAAGAGACGGCAATTTACATGCGGGAGCGATTGATTAACCTAGGGTTGTTTGCCTATCTCGGTTCCAAAACGGTGATTCTGGCCGGGCTGGCACTGGCGCAAACGCTGCTGATGGTTGCGGTTATTCTGATGGGGTTTGCCGATCCAAAACCAGAATTGCTGCCCTGGTCATTGGGGTTGGGGATTACCACTTTCCTGACATTGATTGCCTGTATGAGTATGGGTTTGATGATTTCGGCGATCGTCCGCAACAGCACCCAGGCGAATAGTGCGCTTCCCCTCTTGCTTCTGCCACAAATCATCTTTTCCGGGGTTCTGTTTAGGATGGAAGGGTTTGCCAACAAAATCTCCTGGTTGATGCTGAGCCGCTGGTCCGTAGGAGCCTATGGCAGCCTGGTGAATGTTAACGCTATGGTACCAGAACCAATCCTGCTCCCTGATGGCAGTTTCGTTCCCCAACCCTTTGAGAAAACGGCAGTTTACGACCCGACCTGGCATAACCTCTGGCTCAACTGGGGTATGCTGGGCTTACACGCTATTCTCTATCTTTTCATTACCTTCTGGATTCAGAAACAGAAGGATATTTTCAGGTGATGTAAGTAGGTAGACATCGTTAATTGGAAGAAAGGGGAGTGGGGACATTGCCCCTAGGCAGGGGGGTTTCACCTCTGCACCCTGTCCTAAGCCTGATAGCTAAGCTATCCCAATGGACGGTTTGAGGAAAGAAAGTTTTGAGTTTTGAATAACAACTAACAACCAACAACTCACAACTGACTTCCACCCCCAGTCCGCAGTTCCTGGCTTTTGACTCCTCCTCCCGCCCTCCTCACTTCAATTGATAGAGATAGGTAAACGCACCGGGTTGTCTGAAGTGATCAATTTGTTGGCCGATGCGATCGAGGTTAGGTTTGACGAGGGTTTCGTCAATGGCATCCCCAGAGAAGAGGAACCACACGCGCTGTTTATCTCGGAGATGATCGGATTGGCGCTTGAAGCTTTCCCAGTCCTGGACTGAGAAAGTTGCAAGATTCAGAAAGTCATTGTAGCCAGGCACGTAATCTGATTTGGAGTAGCCGTACTTTGGCGCGTAGTATTCGAATGGCAAGATTCCTAAGTCAATATACAGTCCATCCCCTGGTTTCTGATGGTTTTTGATGTATTCGATAACGGGCCGAATTTCATGGACGGTATGGGGCTGAATCAGCAGCTTACCGGAGTTCAGTAGGGGAGGGAACAGGAGCAGGCAGGCCATTACAGCACCGGCGATCGCCCCATAATTGCGTCGCTGATTCACCTGAGACAGAAGGTAGGCGACCCCTTCTGCAAGGATCACCAGAAAGAAGGGAACGAGAAATAGAATCAGACGTGAGCGGAAGGGATACCTGTGGAGGTAGGTCGCTACCAGGGTTACAGCAATGGGAGCGATGAGGATGAGAAACTTGTCCCGCTTCTTTCTCCAGAAGGCAATGCAGCCGATGATGAAGGCTGCGATCGCGATCCCGTCAGTTTTCCCAAAGAAGCCCAACGGTCGATAGAACACCCTGCCCAGGGAATCGAGCAACCAGATGACATTGAATACCGAGTCGGGGTATTCACCTCCCCATGCCGTTTGCAGGAATTCATTTTTCATTGCTCTGGCCAGGGTTAAGAAGTAAAGAGAACCAAAGCCTACTGCCCAGAGCAGATATACGGGCAAACGATTAATCAGAATAGCTTTACGGTTTTTGGCAGGAATAGTAACCAGATGGGCAAGCTCAAGCCCGATTAGCACAAAGATGGCCGGATGGGAGAACCAGATTGCACAGATACCCAGCAGCCCCAGCAGGAGCGATCGCCTTTTACTGATGATTTGATTGTAGAGAGGAATCAGCAGCAGACAGAGGAGCAGGGCCACCATCAGGTCACTGGAATACTGCTTGACCTCGGTTGAATAGTAGGTGGGGTACTTCAGAAAGGCGAACAGAGCGAGGGCAATGGGGAGGGCGATCGCAGAGACCGCCCACTTCCCGAATTGATAAAAGGCGATGAGTGCAATAATTCCGGCGATGAGTGGAAACAATCGCATGGAATATTCACTGTTTCCAAATAACTGAATGGCGAGTTTTTCTACCCACAGGAAACCCGGAGGAGCCGCCTGATTATAGTCCAGAGGTTGAAGGAGTTCGAAGTAAGAGCGATTAACCAGATTCAACGCCAGGTAGGCTTCATCTCCCCAGAGGGAACGGTTGCTGAAATACTGGACAAGCCGAAGGACAATGCCAGCCAGGATGATGGACAGACAGAGATAGTGAAGAAAATCTTTCTGATTTTCCGGGCGGATTTTAACTGCTTTGAGTTGACTCAGCACGTTGTTGATGGACTTTTAAAAAGCAACAATTCGGTAAACGCAACATGTTCGGCGATGGGGTTACTGGCGCTTTACTCCTTACTTCTCGACCTCAGGTTCCACCACCTCGCGTACCCGGTAAATCGGTCGTCCCTGGGATTCATGGTAGGTTCGCATCAGTAGCTCCGCCAGTAAACCAAAGCTGAATAGTTGAACTCCAGCCAGCAGTAGCACAATGCACAGGATCAACAGGGGACGATTGCCAATGCTGGCTCCCAATCCAATTTTGAGAAAGGTCAAATGGGCACCGATCGCCAGCCCCAATAGCAAGGAAACTAAACCAAATAACCCAAACACATGCATGGGCTTGGTCAAAAACTTTTGCATAAACCAGATAGTCAGCATGTCCATCATGACGCGGAAAGTCCGCCACAGGCCGTATTTACTTCTGCCAAAACGACGGGCATGATGCCGTACTGGGATTTCAGTAATGCGCGCGCCTTCAATAAAGGCAAGGGCAGGCAGAAAACGATGTAGCTCTCCATAGAGGTTCATATCGGCAACCAATTCTGCCCGGTATGCCTTCAGGGAACAACCATAGTCATGGAGTTTGACCCCAGTGACCTGCCCAATTACCCAGTTAGCGATTTTGGAAGGAAGCAATCGGGTTAGTGGTGCATCCCGTCGTTCTTTGCGCCAACCACTGACCAGATCAAACCCTTCCTCCAATTTGGCAAGTAGTATTGGAATATCTACCGGATCGTTCTGCAAATCACCATCGATCGTGACGACAGTTTGCCCTCTGGCATGGCTGAAACCGGCTGCTATAGCAGCCGTTTGCCCGTAGTTGCGGCGCAGGATGACAGCCCGCAGATCGGTGCGGCTTTGGGCCAGTTGTTTGAGTAAATCAGTGGAACCATCGGTCGAACCATCATCAACACAAATGATTTCGTAGAAGAGCCGATGATCTTTCAGGGTGTTGGCGATCGCGTCAATCAAAGGGGGCAAACTCTCAAACTCATCCCGAATTGGTACAACAACTGAAACGGCCAAGTCATGCATTGACGGAACAATCTGAAGTTTGCTTTCTTCCGAGCGTAGAGAGATAGTCATTGATTGATGCAGGGGAGGACGCCTAACTCCTTCGCATGAAGAGTTGCACTTCATCCGAATGGAAGTAACGTTATCACAAATCGTTCAGGCAGGAGGAGATGTAGGCTGCTATTACCCGTCCTGCGCCCCGAATTTGGGCAGCGTATTTCTGACTGATGGGGTTGTCCCCTCCAGAAAGGTAATCAATGCCAATGCCATTGCGCCCCTGGTCTTTGCCAGAACTGTGGATATAGCAATCATCTCCCAGATAAATGCCAACGTGGGTCGCTTTAACGGGAGTTCCAAAGAAAACCAGATCACCGGGTGTAAGGTCTTCCAGGGCGATCGCCTGGACAAAGGCTTCCTGCTGGTAAGCGTCCCGTGGTAACCAGATCCCTGCTGATGCAAAAGCAGTTTGTACCAATCCTGAGCAATCAAAATTAGGACCCACGGTGCCGCCCCAGAGGTACTCATTCGGTTGAGCCATTGCGCTTTTAGCAAAGGCGATCGCATCGGGTATTCTAGCTCGAATTTCGGCTTCTGAAAGCGGTACAGGCTGATAGGGCCTATCCGCTACCGCCAACTGCTTCAAATCTCGAACATCCAACCAGCCTGGGTAGTCATCTTCACACAAGCAAACCTCAACGGCCTTTTCACCGGGGTTAGGCAACGACACAATCCTTAAATGTCGTCCCGCGGCTGCCTGGGTTGCCAGGCTATCTAAAGCAGGAGAACTATACAGATTGAGATCGACTGAACAGCGATACGGATTTTTCATACGACTTTCTCCAGATTCTTCCAAGATTTTCTCCGGATGATCCATAGAGTGAATGAAGAGTGGAATGGTAGATGCACCCTGATTTCGCCCCTGGCTTTTCGTCGGGGGCTTTCTATTTTCCTTTTCTTTCCCCCTTCTCGAGTCGGCACCCAGGCACTGCCCCCGCCCATTCACTCCTTACCCTCTTGCGGATTACCCGGCTCTTCTGAGAGTTTGGTTATAAGCGACTCTTTCACCGGCAAGCTGGGAAAACTGGTTACCCTCATCTGAGCCTCAAAACAGCGTTGCTGAATCCAGGAATGAAAAAAGTGCTGGATACTTGAAACTTCGTTTCAATTCATCCTGCTTCTCAGCAATACCCTCAAAACATCGGCCACTGGCCCTAATTCTTTTAAGGAACAGAAAAAGAACTCATCCCTTAATAAATTCTTGTTGAAGCCCTTTTCTTCGTGGTCTAGACAAGTGTTGATAATTATGTAGCCTGGAGTAGTGTGTTTCCGGAAATCGCCCACTGCATAGTCTCAAACGCCAGAATTTGTCCTGTTAACCCGCAAGTACTTGAAGGAATGACGCTAGAAATTATTGAAATTGAAGGCAAAGCATTTGTTCCTGCCGACCAATTGCCAATTCCGGAGTGGAATTCGGTGCTGAGTGAGCGACCTCAGCCAATCCTGACTCTAAAAGACGATGATCTGTTTTTGTTGACCGATACGCTAGGCAACATTGGCGGCTCTGTAGGTGAAGATCGCAGTGCTGGTATGGGTTTGTTTTGCAAAGATACTCGCTTTCTGAGCCGTCTTGAATTGCAAATTGAGGGGCGATCGCCCATTCTCCTCAGCAGCACTGCTGACAAAGGCTTTGTCCTGTCCGTTCTGTGTACTAACCCCCATATCGACGATCGCATCAAAGCAGAATCGATCGGGATCAAACGAGAGCTGGTCTTAAATGGGGGGTTGTTTGAGGAAATTGAAATCTCAAACTATAGCACCAGTGCAGTCACCTTCGAACTGAGCCTTAGCTTTGATGCGGATTTCATTGATTTGTTTGAAGTCCGCGGCTTTGGTCGAGAAAAGCGAGGACGACTCCTTCGCCTGTTACCGCCTCAGGAGGAGCAAACTAAAAGCTGGGAAAAAGAATTTGCAGAAGGAATGGAAGAAGCGGAGAAAACTGACTATGAAACCGATTTCTCCCTCAACCCTCCGCCCCCCGCTGAGTTGATCCTGGCCTACCAGGGATTGGATGGAGCGTTATTAGAAGCACGAATTCAATTTGCCCATCGTCAGCCCGACTTCTTTAAGGGAAATACGGCGATCTGGCACCTCCATCTGGAATCCCACGCAACCCAGACCCTGGGTTATCGCCTCCAGATGCTTAACAATGGTCGGTCTGCTTCAACCGTCAGTGCCCCCTCAACGCTGGCCCAGGCAAAGGCCGCAGAATTGATGGAAGAACAAACCTGGCGGCAGCAGGTGACTCGAATTCGCTCCGACAAAAATACTTTCAACCAGATCATTGAACGGGCCGAGCAAGATATTTACCTGCTGCGACAATCCTTTGGTAAGGGTAAAGCACTCTCAGCGGGGGTTCCCTGGTTCTCCACCTTGTTTGGGCGGGACTCCATTATTGCGGCTTCCCAGGTGCTAATGCTGGACCCGCAAATTGCCCGCGAAACCCTTTATATTCTGGCCCATTATCAGGGCAAAACGGATGATGAATGGCGAGATGAACAACCCGGCAAGATTTTGCATGAGATTCGCTTTGGTGAAATGGCCCGCTGTCAGGAAATTCCCCATACGCCCTATTACGGCACCGTCGATGCTACGCCCCTCTGGCTGATGCTCTATTCCGAGTACTTTGCCTGGACGGCAGACCACGAAACGCTAGAAAATCTCTGGGACAATGCGCTGGCTGCAATGGGCTGGATTGACCGCACCATGAAGCAAACAGGCTATCTCAGCTACTTTCGCAAGTCGAGCCGTGGACTGGATAATCAGGGCTGGAAGGATTCGGGGGATTGTATTGTCAACCGACGGGGACAGTTGGCCCACGGTGCTATTTCTCTCTGCGAAGTACAGGCTTACGTCTATGCCGCGAAAGTCCGGTTAGCGCAGATTGCCCGAATGAAGAAACGCATTGACCTGGCAGACCGATGGGAGGAGGAAGCGAGAGATTTGAAGGTACGCTTTAACCGGGACTTCTGGATGGAAGATCAGGACTTTTGTGCCCTGGCACTGGATGGTGAAGGAAAGCCCGTCGATAGCATTACCTCCAATCCGGGACATTGCCTCAGTCTGGGTATTTTTACTCCGGAGAAGGCATATAGTGTTGCAGAGCGACTGCGGGCACCGGACATGTTCAATGGGTGGGGAATTCGGACCTTGAGTAGCCTTTCTCCTGCCTATAATCCGATGGGTTACCACATTGGCTCCGTGTGGCCCCATGACAATGCCATCACAGCGATGGGATTGCGATCGCTCGGTCTCATCGATCAGGCTCTGGAACTGGCCCAGGGTATTCTCGATATGACGAAGCGCCAGCCCTACCATCGTCCACCGGAACTCTTCTGTGGCTTCAGCCGAAGCGACGACAATGACCCTGTCCAATATCCGGTTGCCTGCACACCCCAGGCATGGGCAACGGGTAGCATCTTTCAACTTCTGCACATGATGGTGAACCTGGTGCCGGATGCGCCCAGTAATACGCTGCGCATCATTGACCCGGCCTTGCCAGAAACGATCAACTATCTGTCTTTACAAAACCTGCGGGTTGGTCCTACCCTGCTGGATCTGGAGTTTGAACGCTCTGGCTCTACAACCGCCTGCCGGGTTTCCAAGAAGCGAGGCAACTTGCGGGTCATCATTGAGGCATAGTCTCAGAGGCATAGTCTCACGACTCAACGGTATCCACCCCTAAAACCATCTTTAATGTAATTGCACCCAGCTACTTAGTTGGGTTCTCCCGGCTTGCCGGTGAAAGAGTCGCGTAAGATACTCTTTCATCTAAAACAAAATCCCTGGAATATTGATTTTGTTTTGGTGGTAAGCATCGCTTATCACCAAACTCTCAGGAGAGCCCTTAGTTGTTATACCAGTTCTTCGAATCAGGGTTACAGATGAACAGGCTGGAACTCTCTCAGGGGCAGTGTTTGTCAATCCAAAATCACAAATCCAAAATCGAGAATTGGTATCATCTCGCAGTGCGGAAGTTCATTCACCTTTTCGCTTAAAGCGTTCTTTGCCAGCTTCAAAGGCTTCCTTCATCGCTGCCTGAATTCGCTTCGAGTCAGGCTTTTTACCACCCATCAGGTCGCCAAAGTAGACGCAGGCCGTTTCACCCAGAGCCCAGGTATAGGCAAAGGCCCAGGATGCAGCAATCACACTGCCAAAGCCAGGGATGAATTTGATTAACTCACGCCCGATCGCCTGGGCTAGGAACCCACCGGCGATCGCGCTCACAATCCCTCCAGCCTGAGAAGGCGTTAACGTTTGCCTGTAGAGCTGACCCAGCAACCCCACCATGGACACCTGTAAAGCGGTCAAAACTGGCATCGTTGCAAAGGGCAGAGGAACCGCCGCCAGAGTCGCAGCCATGATGGCAAAGGGCAGGATATAGCGTCTTCCAGCATCTCGATAGAGGTTACCAAGCTGCTGCCCGACATCGGTGTCTAGCAGTTGATAGATGGCATTGGCCTCGGCTTCCGGTAGCAAGTCTGCCAGCGCGTTCACCAACTCCTCTAGACCGTAGAAGACTGGATTAAAGCCATCTTCCTCCAGGGTGAAATCAATCATCACAGCCCGGTCATACAATTCCGTAAAGGTTTGCTGAATCTTGGCAAAGGCCCGTTGCAAATCGGCAAACTCCGGCGGGTAAGGAGGGTGATCCATCGCCTCTGCTGGATAAACCTCATGCAGACAGGTCACGGCCAGGAGACAGGGAACTTCCGGATGCTTCTGGCGGATTTGTTGAGCAATTTGCCGCAGGGTATCGGTTGCAAAATCGTTAATTTTGAGCGTTAGAACCAAAACTCGTGCCTGCCGATTCTCCTGTTCCAGCTCATCCAGAAGTTCCTGGATGAGTGTAGCCGTATCCTGCGTGGGGTCGCCCAGGCCAACCGTATCGGTAAAGATAAGCAATGGCAGGTCATCCGTTGGGTAGCTGTATCGCTGGGTGTGCTGGGTGTGGGGACGAAATCCCTGGCCAACAATTTCAGCGGATACCCTCGTCAGTCCTCGGACAATGGAACTTTTTCCTGCCTGCGGTTTTCCAATCAGCAGTGCTTCAGTGGTGGGCAGTTCTGCTCTGACCTTCTCAAGAATCTCAGCAATCTGCTCTTCGCTGACGCTAAACCAGGAGGTCAACTGTTTCACCAACCATTGAAAAGGTGTAAACCGCTTCCACCCACTTGCAGCATCATTCATCCAGTCCGATAGACCATCCTTCATCCCAGCCTGGACTGAAGAAGAGCGGTCTGATTGGTCGGGTTGTTGAGAAGCGTCTGAAGGATGAGCTTCAGATGATTCAGACATGGTCCAGGATGCTAAACATCATCACGGGAGTCGGTGCTGGAACCTGGAGAAGATTCATAAAGCGCATCGAGTTGTTCCCGGGCATCTTCCACGCTCATGGAGCGCATCACCAGCAAGGGTTCATCGATGACATTTCCAGTGGAGTCAAGCAACTCTGGATGGGGAATGGAGCCGGGTCGGGAACTCGAACCAGGCTGCCCAGGAGGTGACCACCCTCTGGTGGCACGCTGAGACTCTACCCCTAGGGTCATTAAATTGCGAATCAAGTTACTAACTGCTAATAATGCAAGGATAGTAAAGGCAAGAATGTAAAGTAAGTGTAGTAACATAACGCTTTCCCCGCTCAGACAGCGTGATGCTGAAGGTTGAAACAGTGTTTTTCAAAGCACGAAAATCGAACGATGGAGCGATCGCTTAACTGGCAGATTTATCCTGGATCGAACTTACACTATCTAGTCTCGCAAATTTTTGGAAAATTCTGAATCCCATTTTAAGCAGAACGTTCCAGCCGAAATCGGACGGCAATTTGCCAGCACTCTGTGACCAGTCGATGCCAGGGAGCCATCATAGAGGCTTCGATACCGACCTGACCATTGGTCGCTTTGAACAGCATTTGGGTCGTACTCACTTCTTTCTGAGCCGTCACCACCCGGTCTAGAAGGTCGGCCTGTTCTTCGGCGCTGAGGAAAGGAATTTCTTCAGTTTCAAGCAACTGACGCGAGCGCTCAAACCAGTAATGAAAGTCATCCAGCAATGGTTCCAGAAGCGACTTTAGCAGATCTGAATCAGGAGGGTTGGAACTAAACATACAAAATGGGCTCTTAATGCCTTTAATCTAAAGTTTTCCTAATAATATCTTAGCGTCTTTTAAGAATTGCGACAAAAAATTGCATTTCTTTGCAATGGCGCGCCTACCCTGTTAGGTCTACCCCTTTGCGACCAATTAAGCCATTGGTGTACAGGCGGAATCAGTAAGATAGAGGTTGTAGATCTAAAAACGATTGGATTGCTAAAAATTCATGTCTTTTCAGGCATACGGAATGAGTTTGCAAAATCATAACTTCCAGCGATCGCAAGGCTGGGCTGCGACAACCAGGCGGGAGCGAACTATCTAGGGGCGAATACACGCCCCTGAGAGGCTCACATCCCTTCATTGCGCTCTGTCTGTTGTTGTTTATTGAGTGAAGTTTATGCCTGCCAAAGAATCTGTACCGAGTCAAGCCTCTCCATCTGAAGAGCCATCCGAAAAGAGTCACCTGCCCAAAACCAGTGAATCGGAATCTTTGAAGAAAATCCGCCATACGACCTCGCACATCATGGCGATGGCGGTTCAAAAGCTATTTCCAAAGGCCCAAGTCACGATCGGTCCCTGGATTGAAAACGGCTTCTACTACGACTTTGATAATCCGGAGCCGTTCACCGAAAAGGACTTGAAAGCGATTCGCAAGGAGATGATCAAAATCATCAACCGTAAGTTGCCTGTTATTCGTGAGGAGGTGAGCCGGGAAGAAGCCGAACGCCGGATCAAGGCCATCAACGAACCCTACAAGCTGGAAATTCTGGCGGATATCCAGGGGGACCCCATCACGATCTACCACCTGGGTGACCAGTGGTGGGATCTGTGTGCGGGGCCGCATGTGGAGAACACGGCGGATATTCATCCCGATGCCTTTGACCTGGAAAGTGTTGCAGGAGCCTACTGGCGTGGGGATGAAAACAAGGCCCAACTCCAGCGCATCTACGGCACAGCCTGGGAGTCGCCGGAGCAGTTAGCGGAATACAAGCGCCGCAAGGAAGAAGCTCTTCGCCGCGACCACCGCAAGCTGGGCAAGGAGTTGGGGTTGTTTATCTTTGCCGATCCAGTGGGTCCGGGTTTGCCCCTATGGACACCGAAGGGAACAGTGGTGCGATCGCTCCTGGAAGACTTTCTCAAACAAGAACAACTCAAGCGCGGCTATCTGCCAGTCGTAACCCCGCACATTGCGCGGGTGGATCTGTTCAAAATCTCTGGGCACTGGCAGAAGTACAAGGAGGACATGTTCCCCATGATGGCGGAGGATGAAGAATCTGAACAGCATGAACAGGGCTTCGTACTCAAGCCCATGAACTGCCCCTTCCACATCCAGATCTACAAAAGCGAACTCCGCTCCTACCGGGATTTGCCGATGCGACTGGCAGAATTTGGCACCGTCTATCGGTTTGAGCAGTCCGGGGAACTGGGCGGCTTAACCCGTGTGCGCGGCTTCACGGTAGATGATTCTCACCTATTCGTCACTCCGGAGCAGCTCGATCAGGAATTTTTGAATGTGGTGGATCTGATCCTGTCGGTGTTCAAGAGTCTGCAACTGAAAAACTTCCGGGCCCGGCTCAGTTTCCGCGATCCCGACTCCGATAAGTACATCGGTTCCGATGATGCTTGGGATAAGGCCCAGAGTGCCATCCGTCGAGCGGTGGAAACCCTTGGCTTACCGCACTTTGAAGGAATTGGGGAAGCGGCCTTCTACGGTCCAAAGCTGGATTTTATCTTTCAGGATGTATTAGACCGGGAGTGGCAACTGGGTACCGTTCAGGTGGATTACAATCTGCCAGAGCGATTTGAACTAGAGTACGTAGCAGAGGATGGTACTCGCAAACGGCCCGTGATGATCCATCGGGCTCCCTTTGGCTCCCTGGAACGCCTGATTGGAATTCTGATTGAGGAATACGCGGGAGACTTTCCGTTGTGGCTAGCTCCAATCCAGGCACGGTTGTTACCTGTGGCAGAGGAGTTTTTGCCCTACGCCAAACAGGTGGTTGAGCAGATGCAGGCATTGGGACTGCGAGCAGAGGTGGATACCAGTGGCGATCGCCTCGGCAAACTGATCCGCAATGCCGAGAAGGACAAAATTCCCGTAATGGCCGTCGTCGGTGCCAAAGAAGTGGAATCCAACGCCCTCAGCATCCGCACTCGCGCTTCCGGCGAACTGGGGGCAATCCCGGTTTCTGAGGTATTGGAGCGACTCAAGCACGCCAATGAGAATTACGGGCAATTCTAATGGGGGAGGGGAACTCACAACTGACCTCACCCCTCACCCCATTGCCTGCGGCCCGTCGCCTGTTGTCTCCATCAAACCTCAAAACTATCCCCTTCCACCTGGAGCATCTCCATGCCAGTTCCTTTTCTGCTGAGTCGGGTGTTGTTACGTTTTGCTGAAGAGTCAGAGGATTTGTTGGGGGAACTTTCAGCCGTTGTCAGGACACCCGATGGTAGCCTCTGGGTAGGTTCCGATGAACTCAATACGATTGAGCGACTATCCCCGATTGAACCCTGTGTTTTTGGCAAGCATCAGTCCTTTGAGGTGGGGAATTTTGTCCCGCTGTTAAATCAGGACGATGAGATTGATATTGAAGGTATTGATTACTCTGATTCCTATCTGTGGATAATAGGTTCCCACAGTTTAAAGAGAAAGAAACCCAAAGGAAGAAATTCAGATAAAGATATTCGTCGACTTGCAGAGATCCAGCGAGATCTGAATCGTTATTTAATTGCCAGAATTCCAGTTGTTGAGGGTGAACTATACAAAACGTGTCCCCACCCCAGGCATCCAGATCGAGAATTGATAGCCGCCTCTCTTCAGCGAACGGAGGAAGGCAACCAGCTCATTGATGTTTTGAAAGAAGATGAACATCTGGGCCCCTACCTTTCAATGCTGCTTCCCAGTAAGGAAAATGGTTTTGATATTGAAGGGCTGGCGGTTCGCAAAAACAAACTTTTCATAGGATTACGGGGACCTGTTTTACAGAGTTGGGCAATCATTTTAGAAATTGAGGTGCAGGAATCTGAGCCGGGTATCCTGACCCTAAAAACTATTGGAAAAGATGAGAAAAAGTATAAAAAGCATTTCCTTGAACTGAATGGATTGGGGATTCGGGAACTTTGCTTCTGCGGGGAAAATTTGATTATTTTGGCAGGCCCTACGATGCAATTAGAAGGGGAGATGCGTTTGTTTCGGTTGAAAAAAGTTTTGGAGCGATCGGACGACTCGTTAATTTGGGAAACATCCGATCATTTAGAAGTTTTGTTTGATTTGCCGTTCACAATTGGCAGTGATCACGCTGAGGGGTTGTCGCTGTTTCCCTGTCTGAACCAGCAAAATGCACTCCTGGTGGTTTACGATTTACCTGATAACAGGAGACGAATCGCCCCCAATGCTGTCTTTGCCGATGTTTTTCTTTTGGAATAAGGGTTCTCCTGGCTTGCTGGTAAAAGAGTAGCCTGAGCTACTCTTTCATCTAAAATAAAATCCCTGGAATATTGATTTCGTTGTAGTGATAAGCATCGCTTATCACCAAACTCTCAGGAGAGCCGGAATAAGTAGCTGGATGAAATTAAACCAAAGATGGTTTTGGAGGTGGAGGGAAAAACCCCTGCCTGGGGGCAATGTCCCTACTCCCCTTTCTGCCAATTAACCTATGTCTACCTACTGGAAAAGTAATGGATGCCCACGAAAAGCTGAAGAAAGTTGAAACAGCAACTCTAGAAGAAGCAATCGCTAGAATCGTCTCAGACGCAACCGGATGGCAATACTCCTGCACCATTTCCGAGATTGAGTACGGCGAACTGGGACGGGCTCAGTTGAAGCTAACTCTGGAAACCTCAGAATGGCTGAGTGCAAATGTGAAGCAGGATTAGGACTTTTGCGATCGCCAACCTTGAGCTAAAATCACAAAGCGACTTCAGGTTGTCTGGGGAATCAGCCCAGACAGGGTCAGGTTGACCTGGGGAAAGTTCGGTCCTCAGTATGGTCGATCCAGTCCAACCCCGAAACCCCAGACCAGTTACCCTACGAGGACTACTGGCATTGTCTCAACCAAACCTGGTCTGCTTTTCACTATGTCTGCTTTTCACTATGTAGAAGTGATGAATCCCAATCCAGAAAATGTCCTGAACCAACAGGGGCTCAATCTGGCGGAGTGGGATATAGATATATTTGCGCCGTCGGCGATCGCCCCGACCAGATTCAGACCACTGTTCTGGCTCTGGGAGCATGCCTGGAGCAGGTGCGATCGGAAAAGTTCATTGCTTTTTAATAGGGCTGCCTCTCGCTAAAATGGCTCTGCAAGTGGCATTTCCCCCTACAACTATGACCCATTATCAACAGGTACTCCGCATTCCAACAGCAGGCAAATCGCTTTCCAAAATCACCCCTAAAGTTCAGGCCGTGGTTGCCGAGTCTGGAGTTCAAACCGGACTTTGCGTCCTATTCCTGCGTCATACGTCTGCCAGTCTACTGATTCAGGAAAACGCCGATCCGGATGTGTTGAAAGATTTAGAAAACTTCTTCTCAAAATTAGTTCCCGAATGGGAGAACTATATTCACAGCACGGAAGGCCCGGATGATATGCCTGCCCACATCCGTACAGCATTAACCAGTAGTTCGGAACAAATTCCAATTTCCAGGGGGCGCTTAATGCTGGGCACCTGGCAGGGCATTTATATTTGGGAACACCGTCAGTATGGGCATACGCGCGAACTTGTGGTGCATGTCATGGGAGAGTGAGGAAAAAAGGTTCTCCTGGCTCGTCGGTGAAAAGGCAGCGTAAGCCACTTTAGGGAGCAGCGGTGCAGTTCAGGGCAGAGTCGCTGGCGGCAATTCAGGCGATTGACACAATGCCCAAGGTGGAGTTGGCTTCACCTCAGCAGGCGCACGCGGGGGTGCGCCGAGATTTTGTGAATGGCATTCTCAATTCTCGGAGTGAGATTAACTCTAATCTGGTCGATCTAGCGATCGACCCCTACAAGCCACCCGCCAACCCTAACAAACAGCATTTTGATTGAGATCAAGGAAGATCCCCTCTGGCGAGAGGCGACCACCTCTTTACTGGATAAAGTCAATACTGGATAAAGTCAATAGTGCTGCTGAAAACCGGACTCAGGGTAAACCTAACTCAACTTTGAAGAATGGCGTTGCTGAAAAGCAGGATGAATTAAAACGAAGTTTCAAGCATCCAGTAACTTTTTCATACCCAGATTCAGCAACGTCTGAAGAATCAATTCGAGGAAATAACTATGCCTAACAACAATACGGAGTTCCTGCAAACTGCTTCTGCTGTCATGAATGAATTGGATATTCGCTACATGGAAGCAGACCTGGACGGGAAACTGGAACTTAAGGAAGAGTTGGACAGGGCCATGATGACGTTTTCGGAGGCTCGCAGCAAAATCCTGGAGAATGAAGTGATTTGCACGCCAGAAGATCTGGCCCATATGCAAGAATTGCGGCACGAAGTAGAACGGGCAGGAGAAATTCAAACGCTGGTCAGAGTCGTGGTTCGTTTAACCCGAATGATGGCAAGACTATAAGTAGCTGGGTGCAATTAAATTCAGTTAAATTAAAGCGTTCAACGTAACCCGTTCCTGTTAGTATTTCACCTACTTAGCACTTATTACAGCCTTTGAGGCTATAGCCTTTGGTAGGCTGTGGCGTAAAGTCCAGCGGTGATGCCAGGGAGGTGGACCTGACAAGGTAATGATGAGCGGCACCAACTGCCATCATTAACGACTCAAAAATCATTACGATTTGGGCACTACCGCCCGGGATATCACAAGCCTGGGGCCAGAAATGGTAGCCAGGGTCACTTTAGTCCAGGCGTTGACAGGCTCAATCTAAACAGATTGTAAATATTTTTGCTTTATCCCCTGTATTTAGTTATCATCTCAAGCTTTAAGCAGGAAATTTTCTTTCTGCCTACTAGATTTAGCGTTATCTTACTAAGAATCTAACGGGGAACCCCTGGCAGGTGTGCAATGAAACACTGGGAATTTTTACTGCAAAAAGAAGGCGATCGCTCCTGGCTTCCCCTGGATTCACCCAACGTTGAAATTCTCGAAGGGCGCTATCGGGTGGTGGCGCGTTCCAGCGAGAAAAATACAGAGGTTGAAGTGCGCGTCAGCCATCTGATTACGGACGAAAATCCGCCCAAACGTCGAATTCAAAAGCGCTCTGCCCGCACAAACCCCAATGGACTGCTGGTTGTGATTCCCTACACCCGACTTGAACCAGGACTCTGGGAGCTATGCTGTTCTTCTACGGATTTGATGTCAGACCTGGTAGGCGATGCCTGGCAATACGCGGTCAAGTTGCAAGTATCGGCTAAGGAAGTCGAATCAGAGGAATGGGACTCTCCCTGGATCACCTCTGATGCATCGAACTCTGATGCTTCCAGGGTGGAGTCTCCATCCGATGCAACCCAACCTCAGGCCGAACCAACCGCAACGCCATCGGCCGTTCCAGTTGTTGGCTCAGAAGCTGAGGCACTCCTTCCACCTGGGGTTGTCCCAGAACCCGCGATCGCCCGCAACGGTTTATCCGACCTGCCGCCTGAAGTGGCAGAAATCTTAGGCGATTCAATGGATCGCCTGTTTCAACTGGCTGAGCAACTGTCCAATCGGCTGGTGGATGAAGTCATGCAGGATTTTGACCTGGCTACGGTGGCTTCTGAGTTGGGTTCAGGGGAGGCAGTTCCAGCCATGCCTTCTAATTCAGTGGCAACCTCCCATCACTTCAACCAGGATGCGGTAGTCCCCTCCTCTGGGCTTCTCCTTCCTCCTGGCTATACTCCCGTCCTGACCCTGAACCAGGAAGCCATCATTTCCCATCGAGGCGAGGGAATCACTATTGCTGGGCAGGTTGAGATTAAGCCCGGTGCCCCCTTCAATGTCGATCCGTCCTTAAACTCGGAGGAGCGATCGCCTGAACCCGAAATTGCAGACCCCTGGGAGTCCGTTGAGGAACCCCTCCAGTTAGCAGGAGTAAGGCTTCGAGAACTCCAGCTTTGCTTGCGAGATCCCCAGAGTTTACAGGTGCTGATCAGCGATCGCCAGTCCATTCCCGATCAGTCCCCACCCTTTCCCTTCTCCTTTTCCTGCTCCCTCCCCGAGGATGTGCAAACGCGCCTCATTTTGGGAGAGGTTTTGTTGTGTGGCTCAATGGGAGAAACCAGTAGTGAGCTGACTACACTCACCACTCAGGCATTTACCATCACTGCTGATCCGCAGGAACTGGTCGGCGAACTGGAGAAGATCAGCGAAGCCCTCGACGAAACCCTCGCCGCGCAAACAGAAGCGGATCAGATTGATCGCATTGATCTACCCCTGGAGCTTTCCCAAAAGCTGGCGAAAGAGCAGGAAATGCCCTCCCTTAACCTCTCCTTTCTGGAGCCTCAGCCAGTCAAGGCTTCTCCCGATTCCCGCCGCCGCTTTCAATCTTTACTCGGTCAGCCCCTACCGCCGCAAATCTACTACCCCAACACTGACCAACCCCGGACAAAGCCAATTGAACTGCCGACCTTTATCTTTCCAGCTAATCCACAGGCAAACTCATTTAGCTCCTTTCAACCGGGCGATCGCTCAGAACAAGCCGACCTGGATTCTGAACAAGCAGGCGATGAACCTGTCGTGGCAGCGGAACCTCTGCCTGAATTGACGACAAAAGCCATTCCGGTGGGGCAGAGTGTTCCAGAAGCTGAGCAGGCCACTCCCACAGGGCTATCCGATAGTATTTTGAACCCAATTTCGGCGTTGACGGAGGACTCGAAAACCGAAACTCCCCTTCAGCAGGACCGGGTTGAATCTGTCACCGGGCTAACTAAAGAAGCTCAATCTGAGTCGCCCGTCATTGACCTGCCATCTCCTGTCCAGATGGAGTTTCAATCGCTGAAGTTGCAAGATCGATTTCTGACTCGGCTCAGTTCCCTCGCCAACGATACTGAGTTGTCAGAGTGGTTACGGTCTAAGCTCTATCCCAGCAAGGCTTCCCCTCTGGCTCGAAATGGTTCTTCCAGGGGAGAAAAATTGGATCGTCTGGCAACGGAAGAAGTGGTTGTGGATAATGAACTGCTACCCGGTGGCCACCAGCGGCAGCGCAAGGGCTTTAAACCCTGGGTTTACACTTCCGAAGAACCTGATCCGCTCGTTCTGCCACTGAATGAGCCCGTTCCAACGCCAGTTTTGGAGATGACCAAGGGAGAGTTGGTTGCTGGAAAGCCCGTGAATATTCGGGTTAAATTGCCCTATCTGGAGCCTCGTATCTACGTCAAGCTGTGGGTGATTGATCGTCAGACGCGCTCACTCCTGGATGGTCCGCGCTGGTTGCTCGACTTCCTGCCCAACAGCCGGGGAGAGTTGGAAGCCCTGACCCAACTCACCGTACCGTTTGGCAGCCTGGAGGTGCTGTTTGAGGCCATTGCTATTGAAATGCATACTCAACGAGAAAGCCACAAGGTTAGCCTTGGCCGCAGCATCGTGCCCCCCGACCTGCCCGTTGCTTCTCTGGATGACTTTGACGCCCAATTCTAATTATTAAGAATCTTTAGAAACCACAAACTTGTCCCCGGTTCACAGTAGAGTCTTTCCAGAATCATCTAAATCTAGATAGGAAATGTTGTTATGACAGGCGAATACGCAGCTTCTTTCTTGCCCTGGATTCTTATTCCTGTAGTCTGCTGGCTTTTGCCCGCAGTCGTCTTTGGGCTTCTGTTCATTTACATCGAACGTGAAGATCCCAGTGGAATTTAATTGAATTCACCACTGCACTGTTCATAGCAGAAAAACCGCCTCAGATACTTGGGCGGTTTTTCTATTGGTAATAACCTGAAAATAGGTTGGTAATAACCTGAAAATAAGGGTGAAGCCAGATGGCTTGCGATTTACATTGAAGACCCCAGACCTGCGTAAGCGCCGTAGAAGAAAAGCCCTACTACGACAAGTACGCCAGTTCCTGCGATCGTCGCCACAATCCACAAAGGAATTCTTCCAGAACTTAGCACGTGATTTGCCTCCTAACTCAGCAGACAACAAACACTACATGAACAAACAACAAGAAATTTAGAAATCAACCAGGGTAGTGAGAATCTACTTTTGCAACACAAAAATCTGAAAGCATTGGGTTTCACTTTCGCTGTCGTTGCAGAACGTTCAACTCACTCTACTAGTTGAAGAAATAACTGGAAAAGAGAATACCAAGTACAAAGATCAGGAGCAAACCGAGGTACAGGGAAGTACGGTTTAGCTCCACGGGTTGCTTGTTCGGGTTGGGAGTACCTCTAATCATGGCTTTTCATTACCTTTGAATAAACTGCATCGCTGCGATCGCGCCCAGAAAGAAAACGGTTGGAACCGCCAGCGTATGAACCGCCAGCCACCGAACCGTAAAAATAGGATAGGAAACGGGTTGATTTGGAGTAGAGCTGCTCATAAGTCTAAAGAATCTCTAAAACTACTTTGCAAGAAAATCTTCAATCTGCTGTTTCGCTTCGTAGCGATCTGAAATGATGGGAGCGGTTTGCTGCCCGGTTGGATAGTACTCGTTTGGACGGGGAGTGCCAAACACGTCATAAGCCAAACCAGTGCTAACAAACAGCCATCCAGCAATAAACAGTGCAGGAATGGTGATGCTATGAATCACCCAGTAACGGACGCTTGTAATAATGTCCCCAAACGGACGTTCTCCAGTAGTACCAGCCATCAGATTCCTCCTGAACGATAAGCAAAAATCAATTTCTATCATACGGGACAGAGGGTACAGGATAGCGGAGAAAAAACAGGAGTTAGAAATTCCTACTTCCCCGTTGCCTGGCTAAATTTCAGGCAGATGCTGCCTCATATTTCAGCAAAATACCTTTCTGTCCCAGCACGAACCCCTGGTCAGATCCAAAGAACAGAATTTTGTAGAAGTTAGACGGAACATCTTCAACCGCCGTATCCTTTTCCCAGGTTAAACCTCCATCCAGGCTTCGGAGCAGATTACCGCTTCCGCCAGCGACCCAAACTTCCTCCGGGGTTCGATAGGCCAGGTCCAGCAGGCCCCAGCTAGTCGCGAACTCTGGATTGATTGGATCTCGCCACTCTTCAGCATTTTCCTGCTCCGTGAATTGGATTTGGCCGCCTCTTGCCAGCATCCATAGCCGACCGTCTGCCGTAAAGCCCATATTCTGAACCCGGCGAGAACTGTTTCGGTTATGAGGTTCCCAGGCAGATTGACCGGGTTCCCAGGTGGAGTAGAAATTACCCCGTGACGAGACAGCTACATATCTGCCATCGGGCGAGCGCGAAATATTGCGGACAACACCAACGGCCTCCTCAACCATTGCTTTCCAATTTCTGCCTCCATCCGTCGTCTGGTAAATGGCTCCTACGCTGGTTGCCATCTCAGCCGATAGGGGGCCAAGAGCCACAATTGTATTAGGAGCACCCGGAAGCTTTTCACTCAAGGGCACACGGGACCAGGATTTGCCACCATCCGTGGTATGCAGCAAGATAGAGGGCTGACCAACAATCCACCCCTCATCCCCTAAAAAGCTGACAGAGGTAAGGCGATAAGCCTGGTCCAATTCAAGGGTGCGGGGCTCCCACGTACTCCCTCCATCCAGGGTTTCCATCAGGGTAGAGTTGGTGCCCACCAACCAGCCATGCTGAGGATTGCCAGTAAAGCTGATATCCAGTGGATTCGCATCGGTCGGAAGCGTAATCACCTGCCAGGGATTATCAGTGATTGCAGGGAGATAGCCTCCGCAGCCTACACACAGAATGGCGATTGCCACCAGTGCAACCACTCGTCTCAAAAACTTCGCGGCTAAGTCCATACAACGGCTTCCCAACTCAAACTAACTCACATCAACGAATCTCAAAGACCTTAAACAAACCAGGCACCTGAATAAGTCGCATCCCTACTGAAGCCCATACAGGCTAAGGAAAAACAAAACTGCCAGCCCTAATGCTCCAAAGATCAGGATATTCTTCTGTCCAGGGGTCAGAGCATTAACCCCAAGCCCATACCTCAGATTCTCCTGAAAGCCAGACGGGGCTCCCTTGATTCCAATACTGCGAAATCGGCTTTTCGTTGCTCCGCAAACCGGGCAACGCCAATCTACTGGAACCTCACTAAAAGGGGTACCGGGTGGAACCTGCCGTCGGTCATCTCCTTTTGTCGGTTCATATACGTAACCGCAGGTCAGACACTCATAACGATCAAGAGCTTTAGATTCGGTGGAATCGGTAGCTGGGGTGCTCATCGCTTCAGGTCCTTAAGAAGAGTCCTACGAATTCTGAAAACTCTGTGAATTATTATTACATGATTAATGGCGCAAATTAAGCAGGTGATTGCAATATCAGAAATCAGAAGGCAGAAGCTAGGCGAGGAAAAGAGTAGGAGGGTGGATGGGTGGAGAGTTTTCCCCTCACCTTCTTAACCCGTTGCCCATCGCCTGTTGTCTTCTCTATCTACGGGTTCTATTTCATCTATAGGTTCTGTGGGAGCTTTTCGATACATCTTGGGGAACGTCCTCCCTATAATATTAAGAACAAGTAACATGAACTTCGTTGCCGTACCTATCGTCTGAAGGGGATTGATTGTGTTTGTCCTCAGCGGTTATGAGTATCTTTTAGGGTTTCTCCTGGTCTGTAGCCTGGTTCCCCTGTTGGCCTTGACTGCCTCCAAGCTGGTACGCCCCAGTCGTCGGGGGCCAGAGCGGCGCACGACCTATGAATCTGGTATGGAGCCGATTGGTGGTGCCTGGATTCAATTCAATATTCGCTACTATATGTTTGCTCTGATATTTGTCATCTTCGATGTTGAGACAGTATTCCTGTATCCCTGGGCGGTCGCTTTTAACCAGCTTGGGCTACTGGCTTTCATCGAAGCTCTAATTTTTGTTGCGATTCTGATTGTTGGTCTTGTCTACGCCTGGCGTAAAGGAGCTTTGGAATGGTCATGAACCCCAACACTGCATTAAAAAACATCGCTGGGCCCTCTGAATTGATTCTGAATCCGATTGAGCGTCCCAAGGTAACGCAGGAGCTTTCGGAAAATGTGATTCTGACAACGGTGGATGATCTCTACAACTGGGCAAGGCTATCGAGTCTCTGGCCTTTGCTGTATGGGACTGCTTGCTGCTTCATTGAATTTGCCGCGCTAATCGGCTCCCGCTTTGACTTTGACCGCTTTGGTCTGGTGCCCCGATCGACTCCTCGTCAGGCGGATCTGATTATTACCGCAGGCACCATTACGATGAAAATGGCACCCGCATTGGTCAGACTCTACGAGCAGATGCCCGATCCCAAGTATGTGATTGCGATGGGAGCCTGCACGATTACTGGCGGAATGTTCAGTATGGATTCTCCCTCTGCGGTGCGTGGGGTCGATAAACTCATTCCAGTAGATGTTTACCTACCCGGCTGTCCTCCCCGCCCAGAGGCGATCATTGATGCCATTATCAAGCTGCGCAAGAAAATCTCGAATGAATCGATCCAGGAGCGGGGCAATCTCAGGCAGACCCACCGCTACTACAGCACAACCCACACGATGAAAGCAGTTGAACCTATTTTGACGGGCAAGTATCTGCAATCGGCAGAGCGGGAGACGCCACCGAAGGAATTGATGGAAGCTATGGGAATGCCCGTTCCCCCCGCTCTGTTAACGGCTGAGAAGGAGGTTGAGCGCCGTGCCTGAAGAGGAGTCTAAATCTACCATGCCTGAGGCGTCGAGCATTACCCCAGCTGAATCGACCCAAGTTGTGGAAGTGGGTAACATTTCCAAATGGTTGACCCAGAACGGCTTTGAGCATGAGTCATTGGGGCTGGATGCTTCCGGTGTTGAGGTCTTGAAGGTTGGGCGGGATTTTTTAATTCCGTTTGCGACCGCCCTTTATGCCTACGGGTTTAACTACTTGCAGTGTCAGGGAGCCTATGACGCTGGGCCAGGGCAGGAGCTGGTGAGCTTCTATCACCTGATTAAGGTGAGTGATAACGCTGATAAACCCGAGGAAGTCCGGATCAAGGTGTTTCTGCCCCGTGAGGACCCTCGTGTGCCTTCGGTTTATTGGATCTGGAAGGCGGCAGATTGGCAGGAGCGGGAATCCTATGACATGTATGGCATTGTCTATGAAGGGCACCCTAACCTGAAGCGGATTTTGATGCCAGAAGATTGGGTGGGTTGGCCCCTGCGTAAGGACTACATCTCGCCTGACTTTTATGAGCTGCAAGATGCCTACTGATTCGATTTGGATGGAATGTTGCTTCTGCCTGGCTCTGCTGCAAGTGTTGCTGCTTAGTTAGATGGTGCAGGGACGTTCCGTAGAACGTCCCTTAAAGTATTCCAGCTTTTATTCGCTGCGATTTCCCAGCCAACTAGTGACGAGTTCTCGCTGGCTTTTAGCTGCGAAAACGCGCACTGCGTGGTAGTTTATTTTCTCGCGAAGGCGATAGACCTGTTTAACCGGCATGTTGAGGGCCTGGGCGATCGCTTCCTGGGTTCGACCCTGGAGATAGAGCCTCAGCCATTCCGCTGCCTCTGGACCCACTTTTTCAATCAAATAGGCTTCGAATTGTTGTCGGACGGCATCTCTCAGTTCCTGCTGCTCTTCGGCAGCTTTGGCGTCCTGATATTGAATCACAGCCTGCGCATCTAGGAGACTGATAGAGCCATCGGCATCATCGGGAGCCACTTCCTCTGAAACAAGACGGATGTGGTCTTTGGCGGGAACCTGAGTCATCCCCCCCCGTTGGGAGCGGCGCAGGTAGTTGACGAACCGATAAGAAAGAAGTGGCTGACTACGGATCGGACGCAGGCAGTATTCTTCAGTGCTTGTCAATAACAGAGCGTTGCGAAGCCGATGGTCACGGGTGCATTTAGAGATCCAGAGGATTTGCTGCTGCATGTAGGTGTCATTTTGCAGCAGTTCCTGGATGACTTCCTCTAAAACATCTACCACCGAACGCTGGCGATCGCGGGAGAGGGCAATCCAGGTACGAATCTTGTTACGAATCAAGAAAAGGCTGCCCAGCCGCTGAATCAACCGCTTGTAAGCCTGTTCGGGAGCAACATCCAGGTAGCGCTGGCGCAGGATGCGATAGCGATAATCCATGGCCTGCTCCGTAATTTGCCGCAGGCTGGGGGTAATGCCTTCAAAGCGGGACAGGTCTTCTCCAATCAGCCAGCGAACGATGCTTTCGCGTGTTGCAGCACTATGTTCTGGCAGTTCTGCCTCCAGCCGCGATCGCCACTCGTTTACCAGCTCCTCAGCCAACGCCATTTCTTTAATCAACGCCATGAAGGTACCGTCCCGTTTGTGCTAAACGCCCTCTATTAAGAGTGTGCCTTACCCCCCCGCTTTAAAGCACTCACCCGCATGGGTAATCGTTTGGGAGCGTTGCAGGTCAACTGATTCAGGCTACATCGGTTCGGGCTATGGCTTGTACAGGTTACAAATTTTGCTACCGTTTCCTGAATCAAGGCGTTAAGCGACTGTCAATCATTTTACTGACGGAAGGGAGAATAGATGAAGGCTGAATGATAGAGGATAGGGACTCCAGAATTCAACGGAAAAGCATGGGAAAAGGCTTTGTGAGAGGAATATTACCGTTTTGTAGCCCAAGGTTGGTCAGTTGAATCTTTAGATTGGCTTAACAACACCTTCCATGAAAGCGAAGTCTGTATCTACGGATGCTCTCTCTTATATTGAATAGCTCGAAACTTTCTAAATTGGTATTTCAGCCAGTTAAACTTGCGCTAGGATGCGCAACCTGAAGGTGTCTAAGTTGGGCTATGCAGATGCCAAAACTAAGCCAGGAGTTTTTTACTCTGACCTTTACCACGCTGGGGTCGAATGTTCAGGCAGTTTCTCTGCTTGGAAAGTTGCTTGTGTCCCTGGAGGCGGCGATTGGTTTTCTGATGACCGGTTTGTTGGTTGCAATCCTTACTAAGAAGATTATTGGAGATTAGCGGCCATTTTGCTCATTGTGATGACAAGTAAATGCGCATCCATGCCAGATGTGCCAATCCTTTTTAGTTTCTCTCTGGTAAAGAGAGGGCTAGTTGATAAAGTTGGCGGCGGGGGAGGGCGGTTTGCTGAGCAAGCTGACGGCTGGCTTCGGAGCGGGAAAACCCCTGACTGATTAAGCTCTGTAGTTCGGCTTTAAGGGTGTCTTCGGACAGGAGGGGTTGGGTGGGTTCGGCTCCAGCAAGGACGAGGGTGTATTCTCCCTGAGGATCGCGATCGCCATATCGCTCAATCGCCTCATCAATCGTCCCCCGCCAGATCTCTTCGTGCAGCTTGGTTAATTCCCGTGCCAAAACAATCGGTCGATCCCCTCCAAAAAGCCGTAGATCTTGCAGAGTTTGTCGCAGGCGATGGGGAGCTTCGTAGAAGATAAGCGTCCGGGGTTCGGATTTTAGGATTTCCAGACGAGCGCGGCGAGCCTGGGGTTTGACGGGCAAAAAGCCTTCAAAAACGAAGCGATCGCAGGCCAATCCAGAAACCGTTAACGCTGCGATCGCCGCACTGGGGCCGGGAATCGGTACTACTGGGATTCCGGCTTCGGCACAGGCTTTAACCAGCTCATAGCCAGGATCAGAAATTCCGGGAGTACCAGCATCGGTGACCAGGGCGATCGCTTTTCCCCAACGCAACTGTTCCAAGAGTTCCGCTGTGCGAGACTGGCGATTGTGGTTGTGATAGCTAATTTGGGGCGTGGCAATCTGAAAATGATGCAGCAGTTTTCCAGTATGACGGGTATCTTCGGCAGCAATTAAATCCACAGACTGCAAAATCCGCACCGCCCGGAAGGTCATATCTTCCAGATTGCCAATCGGGGTACCGACCAGATAGAGGGTGCCGAGGGTGGGATCGGAGGGCATGAGGGGAAGAAAATGGCTGGTTGTTGGTTGTTGGTTGTTAGAGGGGGAAGGGAGAGTTTTGAGTTTTGAGTTAAAGACGAAAGAGGGAAGGCGAAGGGGGTTGGGTATGAAGCGCGGGTTGTTTGTGGGTTTGCTGACGTTGGATTTGATCTACCGGATTGAACATCTGCCAGCCAGGAATCAGAAGATAGTTGCGTCTGACTACACGGTGGCGGCGGGGGGACCAGCCACAAATGCGGCGGTGGCATTCTGCCATTTGGAAAATTCGGCGACAGTACTGGCAGCGGTGGGAACTCATCCAATTACCCATCTGATTCTGACAGATCTACAGCAGTGTGGCGTAACAGTTGTTGACCTTTCACCGGCTCGTACGGAACCTCCTCCTGTTTCTTCGATCCTGATTACTGAAGCGACGGGAGAACGGGCGGTTGTTTCTATCAATACGGTCAAGACTCAATTAACGGCAGATTCCATTCCCGTAGACTGTTTGCAAAATGTAGATATTGTGCTGATCGATGGGCACCAGATGGAAGTAGGGCGGGCAATCGCCCAACGAGCAAAGGCCCACAACATTCCGGTGGTAATTGACGGTGGAAGCTGGAAATCTGGTTTTGAAACCGTCCTTTCCCTGGCTGACTACGCCATCTGCTCTGCCAGCTTTCGCCCACCTGGTTGTCGCCATAAAGCGGAGGTGATGGAGTATTTGTCGAATCTGGGCATTGCCCATATTGCCATTACCCAGGGTGAACAACCCATTCACTACTGGAATCACAACCAGCGGGGACAGATTGAAGTCCCTCCGGTCAAGGCAGTGGATACGTTGGGAGCAGGCGATATTTTTCATGGAGCATTCTGCCATGCGATTTTGCAGCGGGGGTTCATGGATGCACTGGAAGCGGCTGCCAGGGTTGCTGCCCATTCCTGTCAATTCTTTGGCACCCGGTGCTGGATGGATAAGAATAGAGTTGAAGTTTAGATCGAGTTAAGGAAACCGATTTTGGCAAGTCTGCAAGAAGATGACCTGAAGGAACTGGTGGCGATCGCCCGCACTGTTGGTTGGGGAGCCGCCGATATCCTGCGAGAAATGAAGCCCTCGGAATATGACATCCAGAACCTGACGGATGGCCCTGTTACCGCTGCTGATACAGCCGCCAACGTCTACATTCTGGAAAACCTCCAGGCAACTTGCGGCACCCAGGATTTTGGTTATCTCAGCGAAGAAACCTACAAAACCCAGGCAACTGGAGAACCCATTCCCCAGCCCTTTGTCTGGGTTATCGATCCCCTGGATGGCACTAAAGACTATATCAAAGGGACTGGAGAGTATGCCATCCATATCGCGCTTCTCCAGAAAAATCGCCCAATTCTGGCAGTAGTTGCTCAACCCGCCGCAGGAAGGCTTTACTTTGCCACTCTGAATGGTGGTACGTTTGTCGAAACCCCGCATCAGCCTCCCCGTCCTGTCCAGGTTTCCCAGCGAAATCAGATTGCCGAATTAACCGTGGTTGCCAGTCGCAGCCACCGGGACGAACGCTTCAACCAGTTGCTGAATCGATTTCCGGTGCAAAATCAGCGATCGGTGGGTAGTGTGGGAGGCAAAATTGCCGCCATCCTTGAACAGACAGCCGATGTCTATGTTTCCCTTCCAGGTAAATCAGCCCCCAAGGATTGGGATCTGGCGGCTCCCGAACTGATTTTGACGGAAGCCGGTGGGCGGTTCACCCACTTTGATGGCACCCCCCTTCAATATAATCAGTCAGATGTAAGCCAGTGGGCTGGCGTACTTGCCAGCAATGGCCCCTGCCATACTGTTCTATGCCACGAAACAACCCAGATTTTGGCAGAGATGGAGGGAGGCGAAGGGGTGGTAGGGTGAAGGTCAATTGTGAGAAAACTTCTTTCCTTTCCTGATGGCTCAACCTAATCCCCTACTGAATTTGAACTACGAACCGGCACTGGAACTGCTGGGAGATGACTATTACGATCCAGTGCAGGCGGCTGAATTTCCTACCCACATTCTGCGATTTCGGAATGATGACCTGCTGGTAAAAGTGGGGCTTGATCCTCAGATGGTGAGTGATGAGGATTTTATTGAGGCATTTGGAAAATTTCAGAATGCGCCGCGTCCATTTTTGGCGTTGCGTTATCACGGTTACCAGTTTGGGGAGTATAACCCGGCCTTGGGAGACGGTAGGGGTTTTCTCTATGGCCAGGTACGGGGGGGTGATGGTGAACTCTATGACCTGGGTACGAAAGGATCGGGGACAACACCCTATTCCAGGGGAGGGGATGGCCGATTAACACTCAAGGGGGGTGTGCGAGAGGTGATTGCGGCGGAGGCTTTGCATCGGGCGGGGGTGCGCACGTCTCGTTGTCTGAGCTTGATTGAAACGGGTGAATCATTATGGCGAGGGGATGAGCCGTCTCCAACGCGATCGTCCGTAATGGTGCGGTTCAGCCGTTCTCATATTCGCTTTGGCACGTTTGAACGGCTGCACTATTTCCAGCGCAAAGATTTGATTGCGATTCTGCTGGATCATGTGATTGAGCATTACTACACCCACCTGACTCATGAAATAGACCGTTATGCCCGTTTCTATGCCGAACTGGTGCAACGGGTGGCAGAGCTGGTTGCCCAGTGGATGGCGGCGGGTTTCTGTCATGGGGTGCTGAATACGGACAATATGTCGATTACGGGGGAGAGTTTTGATTATGGCCCCTACGCCTTTATCCCGACTTATGATCCCAAATTTACAGCAGCCTATTTTGACTACAGCGGGTTGTACAGTTATGGAAATCAACCGGGGATTTGCTACCATAACCTGGAAAAATTGCAACGCCCGCTAGAGTTGGTCATCCCTCAGGCTGATTTAGAGGCTGGACTGGCGCTTTTTTGGAATGCTTACAAGCAGGCTTATCGGCGGCGGATGCTGGGAAAGCTGGGGTTTGATGACCTGAGCGCTGATGAGTCTCAAGAGTTGCTGAGACTCACCATGCAAGTTCTGAACCAGTTTGAAGTTGGCTACCACGACTTTTTTTCTGAACTGGCGCAACAGTTTTTCCCCGATTGGCGAGAGGATGTCAACCACATCTTTCCCTATGCAACGATCGCCCATGACGACCTGCTAAATCTCTGGAACACCTGGAAGATCTCTTATTTCAATACCCTGTTAGGCTTACCGGATGATGAAATGATGCAGGTCAAAGAACGGTTGCGAATCAATAATCCCACGACGGTTCCGGTGCGATCGCGGATTGAAGCAGCCTGGCAACCGATTACCGAAGCTGATGACTGGTCAACGTTCTATGATTTGCTTGAGCGAATTCGAGCGAAGTGATGCTAATAAAGGATGGATTACAGAATGCTCCCCAATTGTTAACGGCGAGGCTAATTGTTCGCATGGCAGATTACCGGGATGCCTCGGAAATTGCCCGCTACTACTGCGAAAACCGGGCATTTCTGCAACCCTTTGAACCAACCCGACCGGAAGCATTTTTTACCGAGGGATTTTGGCGATCGCAAATTGAATACAACCTGATTGAGTTCAACCACGATCACTCCTTGAGATTGTTTGTCTTTGAGCAAACCTCTCCCAAAACAGTGATTGGAGTCATTAACTTCACCCAATTCTCTAGAGACCCTTTTCATGCTTGCGTTTTGGGCTACAGCCTGGCAGAAGCGAAGCAGGGGCAGGGGTATATGTTCGAAGCCCTGAGTGTTGCGATTCACTCCATCTTTGGGGATTTCAACTTTCATCGAGTGATGGCGAACTACATGCCACGCAATCAACGCAGTGGCAATCTGCTCCGGAAACTTGGCTTTACCGTGGAAGGCTACGCACGGGACTATCTGCTGATCAACAACTGCTGGGAAGATCACATCCTCACCAGCCTGACCAATCCCAATTGGATCTCTGATCGCCCATGAACCAGTCCGGTCCTACCATTGCCGCGATCGCTACTGCCATCGTTCCCCAGCAAGGCAGTGTGGGCATCGTGCGGGTATCGGGGGCAGAAGCCATGGCGATTGCGCAAAAACTCTTTCATGCTCCTGGCAAGCAAAAATGGGAAAGCCATCGCATCCTTTATGGCTACGTGCGTCGTCCTGAAACTCAGGAAATCATTGATGAAGCCCTGTTGCTGATCATGCAGGCTCCCCGCTCCTACACCCGCGAGGATGTGGTGGAGTTTCACTGTCATGGCGGCATGATGGTGGTGCAACAGGTCTTGCAACTTTGCCTGGAACAGGGAGCCAGACTGGCGCAACCGGGGGAATTTACCCTGCGGGCATTTCTTAACGGGCGGTTAGATCTGACCCAGGCAGAAAGCATTGCCGATCTGGTAGGAGCGCGATCGCCCCAGGCGGCCCACTTTGCCCTGGCCGGACTTCAGGGAAAACTGGCCCAACCAATTCGCCAACTGCGCGCTACCTGTCTGGATATTCTGGCCGAAGTGGAAGCCCGCATTGACTTTGAGGAAGACCTGCCACCCCTGAATGAAGATGGGATCAAGGCTCAGATTCACCAAGTTTTGCAAGAGGTTGAACAAATTTTGGCGACCGCTGATCGGGGAGAGTTGGTCCGTACCGGGTTGAAAGTGGCGATCGTCGGTCGTCCCAATGTGGGTAAATCCAGTTTGCTCAACGCCTGGAGCCGTAGCGATCGCGCCATTGTCACCGATTTACCCGGCACCACCCGCGATGTCGTGGAATCCCAATTAGTCGTTGGTGGCATTCCAATTCAGGTACTGGATACAGCAGGGATTCGAGAAACCGAAGATTGGGTAGAAAAAATGGGCGTTGAGCGATCGCGCGTGGCAGCCCAAAACGCCGACTTGATCCTCTTCACCATCGATGCCACTGCTGGTTGGACCGAGGCTGACCAGGAAATCTACGAACAGATAAAGCACCGTCCCTTGATTCTAGTTATCAACAAAATTGATCTAATTTCTTCCCTCCCCACCCTCTCCTACCCTCCCCTTCCCTCCATCCAGACCGCCGCCGCCCTGAATCAGGGAATTGACCAACTGGAGCAGGCCATCTTGGAAACCGTTCAGGCGGGAATCCTCCAGGCCGCCAATCTGGATCTGGCCATTAACCAGCGGCAGGCTGAAGCCCTCACCCGCGCCAAAAACTCCCTGCAGCAAGTTCAAACCACGATCGCCAACCAGCTCCCACTCGACTTCTGGACGATTGATCTACGGGCTGCAATTCAGGCACTGGGTGAAATTTTAGGAGAAGACGTGACAGAATCCGTCCTGGACAAAATCTTTAGCCGCTTCTGCATCGGCAAATAGATTCCTCAACCTTCAGGCGAGAAGGCTCTCCGGGAAGTTTAATGTTGCTTTGGTGGCAAGCAAAGCAACATCAATAGTCCAGGGGGTTGGTTTAGATGAGAAAGTATTGAAGCCAGGCGGGAAGACCCAATCAACCCTTGCAATAACCAACAACTCCCCTTACAGCGAGTTTCAAATGCACAAACCACACTTCAACCCCTATCCCCTAGCCCCTTAAACCCAGCTTCTAGCCCCTCAAGGAGTGTGGCTAACTCAACTGGAAAACTCTGTAAGATAAAGATTGCAGTTGGGAGGGTGAGATCATGCGGATTTTAATTATGGGGGGAACCCGGTTCATTGGGGTTTACCTGACGCGGATTTTGGTGGAACAGGGGCATGAAGTCGTGCTGTTTAACCGGGGAAACAAACCCGCTCCAGTTGAAGGATTGCGGCAGATTCATGGCGATCGCACCAACCCCACAGAGTTAAAGGACAAGTTAGCAGGCGAGTCCTTCGATGCCATTTTTGACAACAATGGGCGGGAATTGAGTGACACCCAGCCCCTGGCTGAGATCTTCAGCGATCGCCTCCAGCATTTCGTTTACATGAGTTCTGCTGGGGTCTACCTCAAGGCTGACCAGATGCCCCATGTAGAAGGAGACCCAATTGATCCTAAAAGTCGCCACAAGGGCAAACATGACACCGAAGTTTACCTGGCAGAACAGGGGCTGCCCTTCACCTCCATCCGTCCCACCTATATCTATGGCCCTCAAAATTACAACGACCTGGAAGCCTGGTTCTTTGATCGGATTGTCCGCGATCGCCCCATCCCCATTCCCGCTCACGGTCAGTACTTCACCCAGTTTGGGCATGTCAAAGACTTGGCCCGGGCAATGGCACAGGTATTAGGTAACACCCAGGCCATCGGGCAAATTTATAATGTGTCGGGCGATCGCTGTGTCACCTTTGATGGACTGGCACGCGCCTGTGCAGTAGCGGCTGGTAAAGCACCCGATAGTCTGCGAATCGTTCACTACGATCCCAAACAGTTTGACTTTGGCAAGCGCAAAGCTTTCCCCCTCCGCACCCAGCACTTCTTTGCCTCGATTCAAAAGGCAAAGGCAGAGCTTAACTGGCAACCCGAGTACGATCTGATCTCCGGACTGAAAGACTCTTTTCAAAACGACTACCTGACCTCTGGAAGAGATAAAGCTGAGGTTGATTTCTCCCTAGACGATGAGATCTTAGCCACTGCCTGAGGAGAGAGATGAGTTCTATAAGGTCTGAGCTTTGAGGAAAGGGTTATACAAAACTCAAAGCTCAAAACTCAAAACTCAAAACTCTCCATTAGACTTTTGACAGACCAACAAGATTGAGCCATAGCTGTGGGGACTATTGGGAGTATTGCGATCGGGATTATCGTTGCAGTCGTGCTGATCCTGGCACTGTTTCTGCTGCTGTTGGAAATTCAGTATCGGCGGCGTCCCGGTAATAAGCTGGAACTGACCGCTGGTAACTGGCAGCTAGAGGACTACCAACCGCATCGCTATCTGCTGGTGGGCGAGCTGGAGTTCCGCAACCTCACCCAGCGGCTGGAAGTCATGGTTCCCGAAGTCTGGGTCGAGGTGAAGCTACTCTCCTCCGGCAGTTTGGAGGGCATCACCACCACAAGTCGGGTGATCCCCCGCTACAAGGATGCCAAACCCAGAGAAGATGGCTACTGGGAAGCCCACATTGTCAAAGTTGGCAAAATTGACCCGATTGAGATCGTGGTTGAAATTCAGGGCCCGGATTTGAGTCAATTACGAGTTGCCTGGATTCAGATCCACTATGTCACCTACGGTCCCCAGGGACGCATTCCCAGGGTGCGTCATGTGATTGTGCCACTGGTATTTCCCGACCCCAGAGATTCAAAGAACTGGCGTCCAGCGACCAATGCGGATGTGTTGCCGATTCGGACGCACCTGCTGACCCATCTCGACAATCCGGTTGAAGTCGTGCAGCGTTACGTGGTTCCCCACGCCCAGAAGGGGGACGTGGTGGCGATTGGGGAAACGCCGATCGCCATCATGCAGGAACGATTCCATCACCCTATGGATATCAAGCCAGGATGGGTTGCCAAACGATTGTGTTACCTGTTTTTGCCAACCTCCAGTCTGGCTACAGCCTGTGGCATGCAGTCTTTGATTGATATCGTGGGGCCAGTCCGGGTACTGCTGGCGTTTCTGCTGGGAGCGATCGCCAAGGTCTTTGGTAAACCAGGAGTTTTCTACCAGCTGGCCGGAGAACAGGCCCGCCTTATTGATGACGTCACTGGCACCCTGCCTCCCTACGACCAGTTCATTGTGCTGGGACCGGAAGACCCACAACAGGTGGTAGATCAGATAGAGGCAGAAACTGGGATCCCGGCGGCGATCGTGGATGTCAATGATTTAAGGGCCGTTAAGGTGCTGGCAGCATCCTCCGATGTCTCCATTCCTTTCCTCAAACAGGCGTTGATCCGGAACCCGGCGGGTAATGCTGACGAACAAACCCCGATTGTTCTGATTCGTCCCGTTGTTACGGAGCCCAGTTAGGGATGGGCAGATGGGTGATATCTGGGAAATATCGTTTTTGCCTGTAGAATATTCCATGGAACTGACTTGACGAGCAACCGCGGATTTAAGTGTTTCTTTTCAGCAACGCCTGGATTGAACATTTCTACAGATGGGGGTGGGAATGAGTGTCTGCTTGAATTTATATTGGAATCATTCAAAATAAGGTTTATTGGGTAAACCCATTAGAATGTAGGGTAAAGCGCCAACCGAACCATCGCACAGTTAGATAGATGGACTGTTCTTCAAAATGACCCAGATTTCTCCCTCGAACTTACAAATTACAATCCGTCCTGTACAGTATCGGGATCTGGAGGCCGTTGAACGGCTCTATTCCGAGGGGTTTGAGGCCGATGGTGTCGGTGGCTCCATTGATCCAGACAGACCCCTGAAATACCTTCAGCTTCGTCCTTGGCATGGTTTGCACCGAGTCCTCAATCTGCTACTGAACCCGTTGCAGTATATGTTCTGTGCCTCCATTCCAGAACAGGGCAACAAGATTCGTGGGGTAATTCGAGTTTCCCCTTTTAACCGTACCCGCAGTACCTGGCGAGTGGATCGAGTTGCTGTAGACGATAGTTTACCTGTTGGAACTCCGGCGGTTAGTCAAGAGAACTCTTCAGCTGAGGGGGCAGAAATAGCACCCTCTGTTCGTAAGTTGAGCTTCTCGGAAATTGGCTCCCAACTTCTGCGCCATTGTCTGGATACGATTTGGGAAGCCCGCACCTGGCTGCTGGAGGTCAATGTCAACGATAAGGACTCCCTGGCTCTGTATCGGGAGAATGGCTTTCAACCCCTGGCGCAGATGACCTACTGGGAAATTACTCCCAAGTTGCTGCAAGAGTTGGCTGAACGGGAGCCAGATTTGCCCAACCTGCTACCTGTGAGTAATGCTGATGCTCAGTTGCTTTACCAGTTAGATACAGCTTCCATGCCACCGTTGGTACGCCAGGTGTTTGATCGGCATATTTTAGACTTCAAGACCAGTCTGCTGGGTTCTTTGATGGACGGGCTGAAGCACTGGTTAAGTCACACTGAGGTTGTCAGTGGTTATGTGTTTGAGCCACAACGCAAGGCGGCGATCGGCTACTTTCAGTTGAAGCTCTGTCGGGATAGTTCTAAGCCACATCAGGGGCAGTTAACAGTCCATCCTGCTTACACCTGGCTATATCCAGAACTGCTGTCCCAGATGGCCCGCATTACTCAAGATCTGCCAGCCCAGTCTCTTCAACTGGCTTCCTCTGACTACCAGCCAGAGCGAGAAGAATACCTGGATCAACTGGGTGCTACTCGCATTGCGCACACGCTGATGATGTCTCGCTCCGTCTGGCATAAGGTACGGGAAACAAAGCCAACAGCCCTGGAGGGATTGCAACTGCCGGAGGTTTTGCAGGGTCTTAAACCTGCGCGTAAGCCAGTTCCCAGTCGCATTACGCTACTATCCTCTGTCAATCAGTCCTCCCAGACCGAAACCAGTGCGGATACAGGTTCTGCCCTTCGCCAAAACGGTTCCAAGTCAGAAACTAATGGGCAAGGTACAAAGCGCTCGCTTAAACTGCCTGTCTCCAGGGATTTTTCGGACCCCCCTCAGGAAGGACCTTGTTGCTAGAGGAAGCGTGTAAATGCCGATCTCTGCGTTGGGACTGGATGTGGGTAAAAAACGAATTGGTGTGGCTGGCTGCGATCGCACCGGACTGATTGCCACCGGGCTCACCACCATCGAACGCAAATCCTTCGATTATGTTTTGGCCCAGCTCCAGCAACTGGTGGAGCAACGACAGGTTGAAGTACTGGTGGTGGGTTTGCCTTACTCCATGGACGGAAGTTTGGGGACTCAGGCTCGCCATGTGCAAAAGTTTGCCAGAGCGATCGCCCAGGCCCTGCGACTGCCCCTTGAGTACACAGACGAGCGCCTGACCTCCTTCCAGGCAGAGCAGATGCTCCAGGCCGAAAGGATTTCCCCCTCCCGTAATAAAGAACTCATTGATCGCAAAGCGGCGTCCCTGATTCTGCAACAATGGTTGGATGAACGACGCCTTCAGAATCAACAGAATAGAAAAGAAGAAGCAAAGGGGAAACTCTTTGCTTTTTTTTATGGACAAATTGAAGCTAAAAGTTATTTTTGGGACTATTTTTGAATATAAAAAGAATGTACATGCATTGTTAGGGGAAGGGGGAGTATGTTGATAGAATTTCGTAATGTAAATAAATATTATGGTAACTTTCAAGTTTTGAAAAATATTAATGTGCAAGTGAAAAAAGGTGAAGTAGTAGTAGTTGTCGGGCCTTCAGGATCAGGAAAAAGTACATTGCTTCGATGTATAAATCAATTAGAGGCAATTACAGATGGAGAATTAATTGTACAAAATACAGAGGTACACAATAAAAAAACGGACATGAATGAATTGCGGCGAAATATTGGGATGGTCTTTCAACATTTTTATTTATATCCACATAAAACGGTTCTTCAAAATATTACATTAGCACCGATTAAAGTAAATAAAGTTTCCAAAGAAGAAGCAGAGAAAACAGCAATGCTTTATTTAGAGAAAGTAGGAATCCCAGAGAAGGCTAACGTATATCCACAT
>JAIMBL010000169.1 GCA_023511615.1 Leptolyngbyaceae cyanobacterium HOT.MB2.61 | reverse complement strand
ACACCTCTTGACTTTTAGCAGGGCACATGGATTCGCAAATCAGTCCAGAACTTCAATTGAACGATTTTGAATTATTGTTAACGGCTTCCAGACACAATGTAAAGCAAGACCTATAATGACACGTTGAGAACTCTTACCAGGCTGATTCCATTGTCTCATCGGCTTTTCCGGTTCTGATGGCAATGCCTGCTCCGTTCTCGAACCTGGGGTAAATAGCCATACCTCACGCTGTACGAGCCTATTTGGGACTCTTGGCTTTTCATTTTTCTGAGTCGTACAGCGACTGTTTTCACCAAAGCAGTGGTTTTTTACAGTGCGGAGTGGTGCCTGGCACAAGAGGATTGCTCGTTCCTTGTCTAGAGAGAGGAGAGTCTCAATGACAACTACCCCACGGGCGAAAGTTGTCGTCGATAAGGATCCAGTACCCACTTCTTTCGAGAAGTGGGCACAGCCTGGCCACTTCGATCGCACCTTAGCGAAAGGGCCCAAAACCACCACCTGGATTTGGAACCTTCACGCTAACGCCCATGATTTTGATAGCCATACTAGTGACTTAGAAGACGTATCCCGAAAAATCTTTAGCGCTCACTTTGGTCATCTGGCCGTGATTTTTATCTGGCTTAGTGGCATGTATTTTCATGGCGCTAAATTTTCAAATTTTGAAGCCTGGATGGCAAACCCTACTGGTGTCAAACCCAGTGCTCAAGTCGTCTGGCCTATCTTCGGTCAAGAAATTTTGAATGCAGATGTTGGTGGCGGCTTCCACGGGATTCAGATCACCTCTGGTCTGTTCTACATGTGGAGGGGTGAAGGTTTCACCAACAGCTTCCAACTTTATTGCACAGCCATCGGTGCCCTGGTGATGGCAGCTTTGATGCTGTTCGCTGGCTGGTTCCATTACCACAAGCAAGCGCCGAAGCTGGAGTGGTTCCAGAATGCTGAATCCATGCTGAATCACCACCTCTCAGTTCTGTTGGGTTGTGGTTCCCTGGGTTGGGCTGGACACATCATTCACGTGGCATTGCCCACTAATGCTCTGCTGGATTCTGGTGTGGCTGTGAAGGACGTACCTCTGCCTCACGAATTCATCCTGAATTCCAAGCTCATGGCAGACTTGTTCCCCAGCTTTGCAAGGGGTCTCACTCCATTCTTTACACTGAACTGGGCTGAGTACTCGGACTTCCTCACCTTCAAGGGCGGTGTGAATCCCGTTACTGGTAGTTTGTGGTTAACAGACAATGCGCATCACCACCTGGCGATCGCGGTTCTGTTCATCATTGCGGGTCACATGTACCGCACCAACTGGGGCATCGGCCACAGCATGAAGGAAATTTACGAGGCTCACAAGGGTCCCTTCACTGGCGAAGGCCACAAAGGTATCTACGAAACCTTTACTACTTCCTGGCATATTGAGTTGGCCTGGAACCTGGCTGGAATGGGTTCTTTAAGCATCATTGTGGCTCAGCACATGTATGCGATGCCGCCTTACCCCTATCTGGCAACGGACTACGCCACCCAGTTGTCCATCTTTACCCATCACATGTGGATTGGTGGCTTTCTGATTGTGGGTGCCGCAGCTCACGCTGCCATTTTCATGGTGCGTGACTATGACCCTGCCCTCAACCAGAACAATGTCCTGGATCGGTTCATTCGTCATCGCGATGCTGTCATTTCTCACCTGAACTGGGTTTGTATCTTCTTGGGCTTCCACAGCTTTGGTCTGTACGTGCATAACGACACGATGCGGGCCTTTGGCCGTCCTCAAGATATGTTCTCGGACACGGGAATTCAGCTACAGCCCATCTTTGCTCAGTGGATCCAGAGCCTGCACTTTGCCGCACCTGGCAACACCGCTCCCAATGCCCTCGCTCCTGCGAGTCTGGCTTTTGGGGGAGACATGGTGGCTGTTGGTGGCAAAGTTGCTATCTCTGCTATTCCTCTGGGTACCGCAGACTTCCTGGTGCACCACATTCATGCCTTCACGATCCACGTGACGGTGTTGATTCTGCTCAAGGGTGTGTTGTTTGCCCGGAGTTCTCGTCTGATTCCAGATAAGGCTAACCTGGGCTTCCGCTTCCCCTGTGATGGTCCGGGTCGGGGCGGTACCTGCCAAGTTTCTGGTTGGGACCATGTCTTCCTCGGTCTGTTCTGGATGTACAACTCCATCTCGATTGTGATCTTCCACTTCAGCTGGAAAATGCAGTCGGATGTTTGGGGAACGGTCAACCCCGATGGGTCAGTCGCCCACATTACGGCTGGCAACTTTGCACAGAGCGCCATCACCATTAATGGCTGGTTGCGTGACTTCCTGTGGGCACAGGCGACTCAAGTGATTACTTCCTATGGTTCAGCGCTGTCTGCCTATGGCTTGCTGTTCCTGGGTGCTCACTTCGTCTGGGCATTCAGCCTCATGTTCCTGTTCAGTGGTCGTGGTTACTGGCAGGAGTTGATTGAGTCCATTGTGTGGGCACACAATAAGCTGAAAGTTGCTCCGTCTATTCAGCCACGTGCGCTGAGCATTATTCAAGGTCGAGCTGTGGGGGTTGCTCACTACCTCCTGGGAGGGATTGCCACCACCTGGGCATTCTTCCTGGCTCGCACGTTGTCACTTGGATGAGCGCGAGGAGAACACAGTAAACTATGGCGACTAAATTTCCAAAATTTAGCCAGGACCTCGCTGCAGATCCGACTACGCGTCGGATATGGTACGGGATTGCCACAGCTCACGACTTTGAGAGCCATGACGGGATGACGGAAGAGAATCTTTACCAGAAGATTTTCGCTTCCCATTTCGGACACATTGCGATCATTTTCCTGTGGACTTCTGGACTCCTGTTCCACGTAGCCTGGCAAGGTAACTTCGAGCAGTGGATTAAAGACCCGCTGCACATCCGTCCCATTGCTCACGCGATTTGGGACCCTCAATTCGGTAAGCCCGCGGTAGAAGCCTTCACCCAAGCAGGCGCTTCCTACCCGGTAGATATTTCTTATTCCGGCGTTTATCACTGGTGGTACACCCAAGGGATGCGAACCAATGGTGACCTTTATCAGGGCTCCATTTTCCTTCTGATTCTGGCGGGACTGTTCCTGTTCGCCGGTTGGTTGCACTTGCAGCCCAAGTTCCGCCCCAGCCTCGCCTGGTTTAAGAATGCTGAATCCCGCCTGAACCATCACTTGGGTGGTTTGTTCGGGGTTAGCTCCCTGGCCTGGGCTGGCCACCTGATCCATGTGGCGATTCCTGAGTCTCGGGGTCAGCATGTTGGCTGGAATAACTTCCTGTCTACGCCTCCTCACCCGGCTGGCTTGCTGCCATTCTTTACTGGCAACTGGGGAGTGTATGCAGAGAATCCAGACACGGCTCAGCATGTGTTTGGCACCGCTGATGGGGCAGGTACGGCAATTCTGACGTTCCTGGGTGGCTTCCATCCTCAGACCGAATCTCTGTGGCTGACGGATATTGCGCATCACCACTTGGCGATCGCTGTTCTGTTCATCGTGGCTGGTCACATGTACCGCACGAACTTCGGCATCGGTCACAGCATCAAGGAGATGATGGACTCTAAGACCTTCTTCGGTACTTCGGTCGAAGGTCCTTTTAACATGCCTCACCAAGGCATTTATGAGACCTATAACAACTCCTTGCACTTCCAACTGGGCTGGCACTTGGCTTGTCTGGGTGTGATCACCTCGGTTGTGGCGCACCACATGTATGCCATGCCTCCCTACGCCTTCATCGCGAAGGATTTCACCACCCAAGCTGCTCTGTTTACCCATCACGAATACATTGCTGGATTCTTGATGGTGGGAGCTTTTGCCCACGGTGCCATCTTCTGGGTGCGGGATTATGACCCCGAACAGAACAAGGGCAATGTGCTGGCGCGGATGATTGAGCACAAGGAAGCACTCATCTCTCACCTGAGCTGGGTTTCCCTGTTCCTCGGATTCCACACGCTGGGTCTGTATGTGCACAACGACGTTGTGGTTGCTTTCGGCACCCCTGAGAAGCAGATCTTGATTGAGCCCGTCTTTGGACAGTTCGTTCAAGCCGCTTCTGGAAAGGTGCTGTATGGCATGAACACGCTGTTGTCTAATCCAGACAGTATCGCAGCAACGGCCTGGCCCAACTATGGCAACGTCTGGTTACCTGGCTGGTTGGATGCCATTAACAGTGGGACCAACTCTCTGTTCCTGACCATTGGCCCTGGCGATTTTCTGGTTCACCATGCGATCGCCCTCGGTCTCCACACCACTACCCTGATTCTGGTCAAGGGTGCTCTGGATGCTCGTGGTTCTAAGCTGATGCCGGACAAGAAAGACTTCGGCTACAGCTTCCCCTGTGACGGTCCAGGCCGGGGTGGTACCTGCGACATCTCGGCTTGGGACGCTTTCTATCTGGCCATGTTCTGGATGTTGAATACCCTGGGCTGGGTTACCTTCTACTGGCACTGGAAGCATCTGGGCATCTGGCAGGGTAACGTGTCTCAATTCAATGAGAGTTCCACCTACCTGATGGGCTGGTTCCGTGACTATCTGTGGCTGTACTCCGGTCCACTGATCAACGGTTACAACCCCTACGGTGTTAACAACCTGGCGATCTGGTCCTGGATCTTCCTGCTGGCACACCTGTGCTGGGCAGTGGGCTTCATGTTCCTGATCTCCTGGAGAGGTTACTGGCAGGAGTTGATTGAGACCCTGGTTTGGGCTCACGAGCGTACTCCACTGGCTAACCTGGTTCGTTGGAAGGATAAGCCGGTTGCACTGTCTATTGTCCAGGCTCGTCTGGTCGGTTTGACCCACTTCGCGGCTGGCTATGTTCTAACCTACGCCGCCTTTGTGATTGCCTCTACGGCAGCCAAATTCCCATAGCGTTCAGGCGCTAAAGCTACCTAGAGGTGGCTAATTGAGTATCCCCTGCTTTGCAGCAGGGGATTTTTTATGGAACCTATAGCCGCTAGGCTTTTGGGGATTTTGGATTTTATCGCTCTATGCAGGTGCGCTAGGACATTGGACTTAGAGAGGAAGTGGGGACTCCGCCCCCACTCCACCATGTTGCAAAATTTAGTGTTTGCAACACTAGTTAATTTGAGGTATTGACTGAGTAAAAATACCCATGTAAAATTGTAACGGTATGTTAAGAATTATTTGTTGATCGATTGACCCGGAGCGGGTCTGGTAGATGTTATGCCTATCTCTCAACAGAATGGAATGGTTAGCGAGCAGAAAGACATCAAAATTTCTGTTAAACGATCAATGACAGTCGGCATGGATGTGGACGAATTGCTGTCCAGGTATGCATCCGGGGAGCGCGACTTTCGGGGAGTGCTCTTGAGAGGGGTTGACTTAAGTGGGTGTAACTTGAGTGGGGCGAATTTGAAGGGAGCGAACCTTCATCGGGCGAATTTATGCGGTGCCAATCTGAGTGGTGCGAATCTCCACCGGGCCTACTTGAGTGAGGCTAACCTGGCCTTTGCCGATCTCAGTGGCAGTCTTTTGCAGGGGGCGAATCTGGCCAAAGCAAATCTTTGTGGTGCTGATTTAAGTGGGGCAAATTTGAGGGTGGCTTTTATGTGGGAGGCCAATCTAACAGAGGCGGATTTGAAGGGGGCCAACCTGGATGAAGCGATTTTGACCCAAACGATTATGCCCAATGGCAAGACGCACCAATAGTCGGTCAGGCTGTCCGATTATGCATTCATTCTTTAGGAAAGAATACTTAATGCAAAAGTCCTCCTAAGATTGATTTGTGTTAAGAATCGGTTGTCCCAGTGGCTAATCTTTACTGGCTCGATCGCATCCAGCCTGAGCATCAATCTCTTGTAGGTAACAAAGCGTTTCATCTGGCTCGTCTGCTGCAAAATGGGTATCCAGTCGTGCCAGGCTTTGTAATTTCGGCCCAGATGTTCTGGGAATTTTTGGAAACTGTTGATTGGTCTGAGCCATTATTTGCGGATTTACCTCACTCTTCATTGCGGCTGGATATTGACAATCCCCAACAGCTTCAGGCAATTTCCCGGCAAATTCGGCAAGCGATTGAAATGACTTCTTTGCCAGCTGGGTGGGTTTCGGCGATCAAGTCTGCTGCTACTCAACTGGGTTCGCCCGTGGTTACTCTGCGCCCCTCATTAGCCCTGCGCAAGACCCCCCGTAGAGGTGATGTATCGAAGTTTGAGCCAGTGGTAGATGGCCACAGTTCGGCACTGTTCAACATCCAGACCTGTGGGATGACGGAAGACAGCCTGACTACAGGTCTAAGGCGGCTATGGGCAGAGTTGTTTGGAGCCAAAAGTTTGTTCTACTGGCAGCGCATCGGTGTTCCTCTGCAGTGTCTCCGTCTCGCCGTTCTGGTGCAGCCTTTGTGGTCAGCGATCGCAGCAGGAACGGTGCAGGCAAATGATACTTACTTCCAGGTACAGGCAACTCCCGGCTTGGGAATGGCGATTACCTGGGGTGAGACGATTCCAGACAGTTACCAAATCCACTGCGAGAGTGGCGCTATCCTTTCCCGACGTCTGGGAAGAAAGACGATTGCCTATGCCCCCGCTACTGAACCTGTGGATGTTCAAGGAAGTGCTTTGCATCTGCTCCTACGGTTTCTGGATGAACCCCAGCAGGCAAGCGATGCTATTGAGGGTGAGCAACTAGAAGAGCTAATTCGCCTGGTTCAGCAGCTTCTGGCTGATTTGGCCACGCCGATGGAACTAGAGTGGATTCTCGCCCATTCAGAGAATTTGCAACCCCAGATTTACCTGACGCAGGTAATTCCCAATCTGGCTGGGGCAGTCTGGCAATCATCTAATGTAGGTGACTGGGAACCGTTATCCTCCTTCCAGGAAGAACCTGTAATGAATCCAGGTTGGCATCCTCTGTTAACCGGGCTGGCGGTTTCCCAGGGGCAGGCGATCGCTCGCGCCAGCGTGATTACTGACCCCAGAGAAGCGGTAGCGGAAATTTTGCCAGGGACGGTGCTGGTTGCCCCCTTATTGCCTCCGCAGTGGTTGCCCCTGATTCAACAGGCGGCGGCAATTGTGACGGAACAGGGTAGCATGACGAGTCATGGTGCGATCATTGCCAGGGAAGTCGGTGTTCCTGCTGTGATGGGTGCCGCTAATGCCACAGTTCATATTCAAACTGGCGACCTTGTGATGGTCGATGGAAACCGGGGAAGAGTCTATCGCATTGAAAGAAATGGGGAACGGGAACTCAAACCCTCCGTTATGGCAAGCCGTACAGATAGGAACACTCTCCAATCACTGCCCTCCAATTCTCTATTTGGCATTCTATCGGCCTCTGATGCACCAGAACGACCACCGATTGGGACACAGTTGATGGCCAACGTAAGCCAGCCCAGTTCTCTGGAGCTAATTGCAAATTTGCCCATCGATGGCATTGGGTTGTTGCGGTCAGAATTGCTGGTGCTCGCCTTCCTGAACAACCATCCTCTCGACCAATGGCTGCAACCAGAACTCCAGACGGAATTTGTAAAGCGATTGACGGAGGCACTCTGCCAGTTCTCTTCAGCGCTGGCACCCCGCCCGGTGTTTTATCGTTCACTTGATTTACGCCCCCACGAGTTTGGGGGACTGACCGGAGAAGAGGCCACCCCTGGGGCCAATCCAGTGTTAGGACTGCGGGGCACCTTTCGCTATACCCTGTATCCAACTCTGTTTGAACTGGAATTAGCAGCATTGGCTGCCACTCAGCAAGCAGGCAATCGCAATATTCACTTGTTGTTGCCGTTTGTGCGGGCTGTGGAAGAGTTTGAGTTTTGTCGACAACGGATTGAGCGAGCAGGTCTAACGCGTGACCCCAATTTTCAGATCTGGATCATGGCAGAAGTTCCCTCGGTATTGTTTCTGCTGCCAGAGTATGTGAAAGCTGGTGTGAAAGGCATTTCCATCGGCTCCAACGACTTGAGTCAGCTCCTTTTAGGGATTGATCGGGACGATACTGTGTTGTCCTCTGCTTTTGATGAATGCCACCCTGCTGTTAGAGCCGCGATCGCCCAACTCATTCAGCAGGCGCATCAGGCAGGCATTCCCTGCTCTATCTGTGGGCAGGCCCCCGTCCAATACCCAGAACTGATAGCAGACCTGATCCGTTGGGGTATTGATTCAATCTCCGTCGCCCCAGAAGCCGTGGAAACCACCTACTGGGCGATCGTCCGCGCCGAACGCCGCCTTCTGCTAGAAACTGCTCACCAGCAACCATAGAACTGTAGAATCTCCTTACCAAAACGGTATAGTGGGCTTAAGTGCTTTCTCCTGCATCAACGAGTGAGTTCACCTCGATGAGCAATTCCACTTCCATCCTGGAAGCTCTGCTGCAAGCCCTGCCTGACCTGAGGACCCAAATCTATTTCAAGTCTTCCCTGACTGCGCTGTCTCATGCAATGGAAGACCAGATTCTGGCTGGGGTCAACAGCACGCTGGTGATTGCCAGCTTTCAACGGGAGCGTTTCTATCGTCAGGAGGCTCATCGCTATCTCCGCATTTCTGAGCGGGCAGACCAGGTTTACGTTCTGGCTGCACCCGAAACCGATTTTGCCAGCCGTACTGAGGATTACGAAACGATCGCCTTTGAACCAACCGATGCCCTTGCCCAGGAGTGGCACTTGGTTGTCGTAGGTCCCCGTTATGCCGCCTGCCTGGTCTGCAAAGAACGCCAGGCAACCTCAGAAGAATCGGCAATTCAGCCTGCTGCCGATCAATCCCGCCGATTTGAAGGCATCTGGACCTTTGACCGCCGCATCGTCTGCAAAGCGGCTGAACTATTATTGGATCGCATCCTGCTGTACAGACCAGAGTTGGCCGATAAAGTTGGGAAGGCAAAGGCAGAGCTTTCGACCAAAACCCGCACCGGCTTCAATAACCTTGACCCAGAACCTTTTGCAGAACGATTAGTGACTTACCTGCAAGCGGGACAATACAAGCTTATCAAAGCCTATCGATCCATCACCGCCCAGGAACGTAAAGAACGCCTGGTTAACTCGATTACAGCCGCCATTCGCCGATCCCTCGACCCCAATGAAATTTTCAAAATTGCCGTGCAAGAGTTAGGTCAGGCGTTGAGGGTCTGCCGTTGTCTGATTTACCGCTGCAAGGAAACGGATACCCACGTCACCATCCAGCATGAGTATCTGGGGGCAGCGGTTGAATCTTTAGTAGGTCAGGAATGGAATTTAGGAAGTAATCCGCTATTTCAGGCCGTGGTGCAACGGCAGGAAGCCGTATTTGTCGATGATACTCAGGCAACCCCCTGGTTACTCAATGATGGCTCAGAAGTTTCTCCCCCCAGCCTGGGCGATCGTTCCAACGGAGCATCCCCCATACAGCGCTGGCAGATCCAATCCTGGCTTATGGTGCCCGTGATTCACCAGAGCCGACTTCTAGGGATTGTAGAACTGCATAACTGTCGTGCGACATTGCACGAATGGACAGAAGCTGAACTGAGTTTAGTGGAGGCGATCGCCACTCAGATTGGAGTTGCCCTGATTCAGGCAGAAGCCTACGCCAACCTGGAAGACTTAAACCAGCAGCTCGAAGCCCTTGACCGCACCCGTAGCAATTTAATCGCCATCACCGGTCACGAACTGCGCACCCCCCTGTCCACTATTCAGGTTTGCCTGGAGAGCCTCGCCAGCGAACCCGATATGCCTGCTGAATTGAGACAGGTCATGCTGCAATCCGCCTTATCTGATGCTGAGCGGATGCGCAAGCTGATTCAGGACTTTTTGACCCTATCTGAATTAGAAAGCGGGCGAGTAAAGTGGCACCTAGAACCCCTTCCCCTGAGAGAATGCGTTGACCTGGCCCTGAGTAGCGTCCGCGCTCGTCAACTGCACAACAATCGCCTTCCCGAAATTACTACTCAAGTATCGCCAGAACTCCCCCTCGTGCAAACCGACGGGGAATGGCTGGTGGAAGTCCTCTCAAAACTGCTGGACAACGCCTGCAAATTTACCGATCCCGATGGTCGAGTGACTATTGAAGCCCATGAAAACGGTGGACAGATGCTAGAAGTCACCGTTTCCGATACTGGACGCGGGATTGAGCCAAATCGCCTAGAAGTGGTGTTTGATCGCTTTTATCAAGAAGAAGGTGCCCTTCGCCGCACCACAGGTGGTACAGGTTTGGGACTGGCCATCTGCCGTCAAATAATCAACGGTTTAGGGGGTCGTATCTGGGCGGAATCCAACGGCAAAGACCAGGGCAGCCGGTTTCACCTCACCATCCCGATCTTTCAAAACGAACCCAGCCGTCCTCCCGCCACGCTAGCAAAGAAGCCAAAGGGGAAAGCGGCCAAAAGCCAGGTTTAATTCAATTGCTAATAACTGTTACAGTTCCCTAAGAAGTGCGCAGAGAGGGACATATCGGATGGTAGGATTCCCGTAAAACATTGCGAGAGAAATCCAAATGACAGAACTTTCTGGACAACCTCCTTTGTTTGGTGGGAGTACTGGCGGACTGCTCACCAAAGCTCAAGTTGAAGAAAAGTACGCAATCACCTGGACAAGTCCCAAAGAGCAAGTCTTTGAGATGCCAACAGGTGGTGCAGCAGTGATGCGCCAAGGTGAAAACCTGCTTTATCTGGCTCGTAAAGAGCAATGTATTGCGCTAGGTGGGCGGCAGTTACGTCCACTGAAAATCACAGACTATAAGATCTACCGGATTTATCCAAACGGAGACATTGAGTACCTGCATCCAAAGGATGGGGTCTTCCCCGAAAAGGTAAATCAAGGGAGAGCAATGGTCAACACGAAGGATCGCAGCATTGGTGAAAATCCAGAGCCTGCAAAACTTAAGTTCACAGGCACAGCTACTTATGAAGCTTAATCATTAGTATCTAAGCCTTCCGCGATCGCCTCAGAGATTCGTCTCTGGGGCGATTTCCTTCTTTGCAAAAATCAACTTTGCAAAGGTTGAAATTTCTTAAATAAGTGCTGAAATGTCTTAAATAAATGCTGGAATAGAAGTAGCCCCCAATTAATCAATTCTTCAAAAACAGACCATAACAGAAACGGAGCATAAATGGCTGGTACTTTTTGCGTAAGTATCTCTCCTGAGAGTTTGCTGATGCGCAATGCTTATCCCCAAAACAAAATCAATATTTCAGGGATTTTGTTTTAGATGAAAGAGTGTGTACGCTACTCTTTCACCAGCAAGTTAGGAGAACCGCGTAAGTTTGGCGACCATCGCAAGGGAGTGGGGAGTCGGCAGTCAGGGGTGGAAAATGGTCGGTGATTTACGCCACACTTTACTAGTACTCTGTCAAATTGAATTTGACGGTTAGCGAATACCCAGGAAGTTGATGGGGGTTAAATTTTGAGGGTCTG
>JAIMBL010000168.1 GCA_023511615.1 Leptolyngbyaceae cyanobacterium HOT.MB2.61 | reverse complement strand
CCCCAGGCAGGGGGGTTCACCCCCTCCACCCCCAAAACCATCTTTAATTTAATTGCACCCAGCTACTTATAACCCTCCGTGCCTTTGGGGTGAATACAACCACCAAGACACAAAACACACCAAGATTGCGCCTTAGGAAACACCGATGATCGCCCTTAATCTGCGCCCCACCCTCCAACTCACCGATGCAGTCTTTGAGCAACTCTGTCGGCAAAACCCCGACCTGCGCCTTGAACGCACCGCCCAAGGAGAATTGATCGCCATGTCCCCCGCTGGCAGTGAAAGTGGATATCGCAATGCCGATCTGCTCGGTCAACTCTGGCAATGGAATCGGCAGATGCAACTCGGCCTTGTGTTTGACTCCTCCGCAGGCTTTACCCTCCCCAACGGTGCCATCCGCTCCCCCGATGCCGCCTGGGTTGCCCAAGGCCGCTGGGATGCCCTCACCCCACAGCAACGCCAGAAATTCGCCCCCATCTGTCCCGACTTTGTGCTGGAACTCAAATCCCCCAGCGACGACCTCCCTACCCTCCAGGCCAAACTACAAGAATATATCGACAACGGGGCGCAATTGGGCTGGCTCATCGATCCCGAAACCCAGCAAATTTATTGCTATCGTCCAGGACAACCCGTGCAAATCGTGGAGCGTCCGGCTAGCCTGGCGGGCGATCCGGTGCTGCCCAACTTTGTGATGGACTTTATGCTGATCTGGGAATAATTCTCCTGTGGCAAATAGAACCATGAAGGCACAAAGAACATAAAGAAACTCACCCTCACCCAATTGCTCCTCAATCACCCCTATGGCTATCAGCAACCACGAACGAGTCGGACGCGCCCTGAACTTACTCCGCGATGGGCTGTATCCCTTCGTCGAACGGGAGATGAAAGCAGTCCATGGCGATCGCTGGCTGATTCCCGCCTCCGCCAGCCTACCCGATAGTTACGTCAAATCCAAAAACGTTGAAGACGTGTTGCGGGAAGACGTTTCTGCCTTGCTGATTGTGATCTGGGAACACTGGAACCCCATTTTTAAGCAAACCCTCGGCCAATCCGAACGCACCCTGGTGAGCGAACTCCGCACCACCCGCAACGACTGGGCGCATACCTCCACCTTTACCTTTGATGATGCCTATCGGGCCTAAGATAGCGTCACCCGTCTGCTTACCGCGATTTCAGCCCCCGAAGCCGCCGAAGTCGAAAAGCAAAAACAAGAACTCTTACGGGTTCGCTATGAAGAGCAGGCACGGCAGCAAACCCGGCGGGCAACCTTAGCCCCCACCGAAGGCCAACCCCAAGCCGGACTCAAACCCTGGCGCGACATTGCCACCCCCCACCCCGATGTCGCCTCCGGCAACTTCCAGCAAGCCGAATTTGCCGCCGACCTCTGGCAGGTCTACCTCGACCAAGGCTCCGACGAATACCGCGACCCCACCGAATTCTATCGCCGCACCTACCTCACCGACGGGCTGCAACAACTCCTCGCCAACGCCCTAAAACGCCTCAGCGGTCACGGCGGCGACCCAGTCATCGAACTGCAAACCAACTTTGGCGGTGGCAAAACCCACGCCATGCTCGCCCTCTACCACCTCGCCTCCTCTCCCCTCTCCCCCGAGGGGCCGGGGGTGAGGGCCTCCTACCCGGCACCGAACCCCTCTTCCAGTCCACAGGAATTCAACAACCCCCGCAAAACGTCAACATCGCCGTTCTAGTAGGCAACAAGCTCCAGCCCAGCGGCATTGTGCCCTATGGTTTCGATGCGGCCAAGCGCCCGCTGATTAAAACCCTCTGGGGCGAACTGGCCTGGCAACTGGGTGGCGCGGAGGGCTATGAACTGGTGCGGCAAGCCGACGAAACCGCCACCAATCCCGGTGATACCCTCACCCACCTGTTTAACCGCTATTCCCCCTGTTTGATCCTGGTCGATGAATGGGTGGCCTATGCCCGTCAATTGCACGATAATCCTGACCTGGCAGGGGGCAGTTTCGATACCCAGTTCACCTTTGCCCAGACCCTCAGCGAATCGGCGAAGAATGCCAAAGACACCCTGTTGGTGGTCAGTATTCCGTCGTCCGATATTGAGATTGGGGGCGATCGCGGTAAGGAAGCCCTCGACAGGCTCAAAAATGCGATCGGTCGCGTCTAATCCCCCTGGCGACCGGCTAGCGCCGAAGAAAGCTTTGAAATTGTCCGCCGTCGCCTGTTTCAGCTCCTCACCGACCCCAGCCTGTTTGTACAGCGGGATGCTGTCGTCAAAGCCTTTATAGATTTGTACCGCAGCCAAAGCCAGGAATTTCCCAGCGAATGCAAAGACAGTGACTACGAGCGCCGCCTCAGCGGCCTATCCCATCCATCCCGAATTGTTCGATCGCCTCTATACGGACTGGTCCACCCTCGACAAATTCCAACGCACCCGTGGCGTCCTGCGCCTGATGGCCAAGGTCATCCATACCCTCTGGGAACGCAACGACCAAAGCCTGATGATCCTGCCTGCCCACATCCCCATCGACGATCAACAGGTGCAGTCCGAACTCACCCGCTACCTGGAAGACCAGTGGCTACCCGTGATCGATAAAGACGTGGATGGCCCCAATTCCCTGCCCCTCACCCTCGATCGCAACCATCCCAACTTGGGCCGCTATTCCGCCTGCCGCCGCGTCGCCCGCACCGTCTACATGGGGTCAGCCCCCACCCTGCGGGCCGCCAATCGCGGCATCGAAGATCGCCGCATCAAACTAGGCTGCGTACAACCCGGCGAAAACACCGCCACCTTTGGCGATGCCCTGCGCCGGCTCACCGATCAGGCCACCTATCTCTATCTCGACGGTAATCGCTACTGGATTTCCACCCAGCCCAACGTCAACCGCACCGCCCAAGAACGGGCCGAGCAACTGCTGCTGGGCGATCGCGACCCCCTCTGGCAAGAACTTATCAAACGCCTGAAAGCCAATACCAGAACCGATAAAACCCGTGGCGAATTCAGCGCCGTCCACATCGCCCCCGACTCCACCGCCGATATTCCCGATGACCCTACCTTGGGAGTCCGCTTGGTTGTCCTCCATCCCCAACATGCTCACAGCAAAGGCCAGCCAGATAGCCCCGCCCGCCAATGGGTTGAAGCAGCCCTACACCGCCGCGGCAGCAGCCCTCGCTATTACAAAAATACCCTCCTGTTCCTAGCTGCGGATAAAGCCAAACTCGAAATCCTGGAGCGCAACACCGCCCAATACTTGGCATGGAGCGCGATCGTCGCCGAAAAAGAGACCCTCAACCTGGATGCCTTCCAAACCAACCAAGCTACCACCAAACTCCAGCAATCCCAGCAGGACGTTGATGTAACCCTCCGCGACACCTATCAATGGCTGCTGACGCCAACCCAACCCGATGCTCAAGGCCCTATTGAGTGGAAGGAAACCCAGCTCCAAGGCCAGGACCCTCCGATCGCCCAAGCCAGACGAAAAGCGGTCCATGAAGGGGATCTACTCCCCACCTACGCTGCCAACATCTTGCGACTGGAGGCTCTCGATAAATACCTCTGGCGAGATAGCCACCATATCGACCTCAAGCGTCTTTGGGAATATTTAAACCAGTACCTTTATCTGCCTCATCTCAAAGATCACAACGTCCTGCTGGCCGCCGTTCGCGAGGGCGTAGCCTCAACCGTCTGGGCTGACAACTTCGCCTATGCCGAAGCATTTGATCAGGAAACAGGAAAATACTTGGGCCTTAAGGTCGCAACCGGCATTAACCCTAGCATCAGCCCCCAAAGCCTGCTGGTCAAGCCAGAGGTGGCTCAGAGGCAGTTGGATGAGGAGAAGAGAAAAGAGGAAAGCGGAGAGAGAAGAGAAGAAAGAGGAGAGAGAAGAGAGGAAAGAGGAGAGAGAAAAGAGGGAAGCGAAACAACAATCCAGATGCCAAAACTCACTCCTCACTCCTCTACCCTCACTCCTCTACCCTCACTCCGGCGCAGATTCTATGGCAGCGTCGATCTGGAGGCAATGCGGATTAATCGCGATGCGGCAGCGATCGCCAACGAGGTCATTCAACACCTCACCGCCTTACCAGGTGCCACAGTCAAAATCACCCTGGAAATTGAAGCTGAAATTCCGGATGGGGTTCCTGATGATGTAGCGCGTACTGTGATGGAAAATTGTCGAACACTCAAGTTTAATCGTCAATCCTTTGAGCAGAGTTGACATGGCGATCATGGAATGTGACAGAAAGCGTTCAAACGATTCACAAGAAATGGCTAACTCTGGGTGGCAGTGGACGTTCAAAGATTACTAACGTGGAATTCGAGTTTATGCTCGTTATTCAAGGCACGATACAGGTTGATCATGCTGACTCGAACTCGATGAAGTCCTCTTGTATCATCTTCTATTCCGCAACAAGTCTATTCTGTTCTGTTATGGCAGGTTGAGAGAATCAATTCGTTTTGAGGTGAGTAAATCTATTCTGTTCTGTTATGGCAGGTTGAGAGAATCAATTCGTTTTGAGGTGAGTAAAAGCTGTAATTTAGCGTGGATCAGGTCAATGTTGGCTAACCCCAGGTCAACCTCCCCTTGAAGCACAACGCCCGTATTGAGTAAGCGATCTAAAAGCTCCAGAATGGTTGGGCTGGTAGAGGTTTGGCCCGGATAGTAGCCGCCTGATTTTGGTAGCAGGGTGCCGACTTCTCCTAAGTCAATATTCAAATCTGCTGGGTCAATGTCGAAAATCTTGCAGGTTTCAATCACCTGCTCTTCCAGCTTGCGCAGGCTTCCGGCGGCGCGATCGAGTTCTTCATCGCTTAATTCTCCGGCTTCCATGCGGCGAATGATTTGAGCTTCCATTAATTGCCGCACCAGTTCAACCACTGTCAATAACAGAGGTGCTAAACCAGCTTCCTTAGTAGATTTAGGTGAACCGGGAATTGCTTGAATTGGAACGTCAGAGGAAGTCACAGGGTGCGTTTATAGGATTACCTCTCCTATTTTCACCGATTCATGAGGAGATGGCGCTTCACTGGCCGCTGGAAGTCGGCGTAATGCTCTCAATTCGTCTTCCAGACTTTCAATTCGCTGTTGGAGTTGCTGATTGGTTTCTATCAACTCCTGGGTTTTGGCACTGAAGTGGGGATTGTTCTCCCACCAGTTGATGCCAATCTCTTTGGCTTTATCCACAGAAGAAATTAGTAGACGAATGCGGATATTGAGCAGTTCGGTATTGGCAACAGAAACCGAAATGTCTCCGGCAATGACAATGCCTTTATCCAGCACTCGTTCTAAAACGTCTGCCAGAGAAGAACCCAGCGTAGATGTAGCAATCGTTCTGGTGGAGTCTTTGTTAGTCAGGGCAGTGGCGGAAAAGCCTTTGGGAAGGGTGGTGCTGGCCATTATTCCACCTCCGTCAGTTGATAGAGGCGATCGCGCAACACAATCGTGCCTTTTGCAATTAACATCCGCAGGGAATCAACCGTTTGAAACCGATCCAGTTTCAATGCCCGTTCAATTTGAGTCAGCCGAGCTCCAGCAGATTGCTTGAGAAAGTTAAGGATCTCCTGCTCGTAAGGAATGGATACAATTTCCCCATCTTGCAAATCATCCGTTTTTGCAGATTCTAGCAGTTGTTCGGGTTCCTGAGCGATCGCCAGTGTTTCTTCCACAACTGATTCAGGCGAATTGACTTCAGCAGGTTTTTCTAATAACTCCAGGTCACTAAAACCAATGCTGGAAGGGTGATTTAGCAAATCCCAGAGAACTTTAGTTGCTTCCTCAAAAGATTTCCCTGCCCGCGACAGCAGGACATCGGAACAGACCTCTCTGAAATCCACATTTTCAGGAGAAACCAAAATCTCATGATCCCGACAAACCTTCGCTAACATAAGGCAGGAGCGTAAGCCTGAAGATTTTTCCGTGTTGGTACCTGCCCGAAAAGCTTGCACAAGACGAACAATCAACAGTGCACTGGCCCGATCAATCTCGGTTTTTTGAACCAGAATTTCTTGCTGTGTAAGTTCATCCGGCTCAGGAATGTTGATCGTCACAAGCCTATCCATCAAAGCATCCTGAGTCGCATGTACCCCCACGTACTCCCCTGGATTTGAGGTGAAAATGGCACGGAAATGGGGATTCACTCGAATGTATTCACTGCGGTTATTGCTGGGAGGCAACACCAGCAATTTCTCTTCCAATGCCGAAAGCAAAACATTATTGACCTCCGGGCGGGAGCGATTGAACTCGTCATAGACCAACGTAAATCCTTCCCGACAGGCCAGCGTCAGGCGAGAATCGACCCAGTTTTGCCGCAGTTCATCCTCAACTTTGATGACACTGTGGATGAAGTTATCCACCACTTTTTTGCGCGTGTAGCCGGACTGGTTGCCAATCAGGTCGGAGGTTTTGAATTCGTCATCTCCAAAGATCAGCATAATGGGACGGGCAAGCAGGTCCGCTAGGTGCAGAGCCAGTGTAGTTTTACCCGTTCCGGCAGGTCCGCGCAGATGAACGGAATACCCCGATTGCAGGTAGCGCAGGGCGCGATTGGCGATTCGTTCAACGGAAGGAGTGCTGACAAATCGGCGGGGGCTGGCGCGAAGTACAGTAGTCACGGTTGAACCTCAGTAGGAGAGTGATGACAACAAATGGAATGGGTAGAACAATCTGGCTAGACGGGAGCCCTATTAAGCGTGAGAAACCTGTTCCTGGGTGAGATAGATGCGATCGCGCTGCGTAATCAATCCTTTTTTAATCAGAGCTCTCAACGCATCAACAGCCTGGAAACGGTTGATGTTTAAGGAGGATTCAATCTGCGTTAAACGGGCACCCTGAGCCTGGTGGATGAAGTTATACACTTCTTTTTCGTAGGCGACGCCTTCTTTGGATGCAGGTTTGGTTGGTTTAGCAGGAACAACGGCGATCGCATCTCCGTATTGGAAAGCGCCAATGCTCTTGGGCACTGGAATTGAAGGAGCCGATGCAGAAGCGTTGCTGACGGCGTTGGAACACGTTTCTGAGCCATTGGCAATTGTAGAGTGGGCAGAGGAGAATGGTTCACTTCCCCAAACTTCCTTGCGTAGATCAGTACAGAAGCGCCTTAATTTTGACCGCAATTCTGCGGCTTCAGCTTTGCGAATGGTGCGATTTTGGGCTAATTCTTGCTGCACCTGCCGTGCCCGCTCCTGTTGGCTAACACCCATTTCCCATAAAAAGCTCTGCGTATCAGCACGAAGGGTTTCTACAAATGTTGACAAATCTTTTTTCAACTGTTGTGCCATCAGTATTCGCTCTGCGGTTGCAATTGAAAGGCACTGAGCTGTCTCCTGTTGAATTTGCAGAACAAAGGCATCCAGTTGCTGAGCGAGTTCCCGTGCCTGGGCTTGACGGCGATCGCGAGCTACACTCAACAAGTTTTGCACTTCAGTTTTCAATTGCTCACAAGACCGTTTTAGCCCCACCTGAAACCTTTGAGACTCCGCTCGTCGAGCATTGTTCTCTACAACGATTTTTTCTCGGAACAAACTCAGATCCGCGTGCAGTTGAGCAGCTTTTATTTGGCGCTCTTGCCTGGCAACTACCAGTTCTTGCTGAACTGTTTGCTGGCGTTGCATTATTTCTTGTTGGCGCTGGTGTCGCTGCTGCTGCCAGGACTCCTTGAGAGACATCATCAAATCCTCCTAATTAGAAACCAGACAGCAAACTTGCTATATCAAGCAATTTCAGGAAAGCTGGGAAACCTGTCAAACAGATTTCCCAGCCTGGAGCCACTAAGCAGCAGGAACAGCAGCCTGAGCAGTCAAACCAACAGCTTCGGCATACTTCAGGTAGGTTTCGACAGAAGCAATGACAACTCGTGCTTCTACAGCCAGCAATTCAATACCAACCAGAGATACCCGAACCCAGGCATCCACAACGATGCCTTTGTCCAGAATGCGGTCAACAACTTCAGCCAGACTAGAGGAAGAGTTTACTTTTTCGACAGCCATTGTTTTATTCCCTTCTAAACGGACTAAACAGAAATTTGGGATGCCTACCCTCCGCCCGTAGTAGGGTTTAGTGAGGTTTATTGGCTTCCGAATCCAGAATAGAGACCTCGCCCTTAAGAAAAACCGTCGCAAACACTGAAACTTAACTTTGAACTCTCTAAATACCTCGCACAATTACTGAGAAAACAGATTTTTTCAATATGAATGGCACTGACTTAATAACCTTGAGATGAATCTCCAGCTCAAAGCCAAAAACCTAATTGACTGACAAATCTTTTCCTCCTCATCGCCCAGCCCCTTCTCCCATAAAAGGCCGGAAACTCTTTCCCTTCGCCCATTTTGGTGGGGTGAGGGCAATTGAGTTTTGTTAGTCAATTAGGCAAAAATCTGTTAAAACAGGGTCAAATCCCAACAGGCCCATGTTTCAGTCAGTTTTGACTGACTGAAACATGGGCCGGAACTTTAGTTCTAAGCTTATTTCAGTGCCATTCGATTAAATATAAAATCAGACTAAGTTTTTCGAATAGAAATCAGTTCATGAGTAATTACTCAGGTCTTTATTAAGGTAATTCATCATCAAATTGTTAGATACTCCGGTAGAAGCTTAGAAATGAATCATAATGAATGCTTTGCACTAATACCAATTCAAAGAGCAAAGGTGATACATGGGGGTGAAGGAAGTGCTAACCGACACCTCCTTCATTCGTCGCGAGTTCCGTTTAAATTGCTCTGAAAATGCCCTCATCCCTAACCCTTCTTCTGCAAGAGAAGGGAGCAGGATTTTTATTCTTTGGAGTGCTGAAACTTCAGCATGGAAGATTGGTATAACTCAGAAATCCCCGATCTCTGAGAAGAAATCGGGGTACTGGAGGGGGAGACAAAGGTGGGCCTAAGAAGGTAATAATGAGCGGCGCTAGCCGCCATCATTAACGACTCAAAAATCATTATGATTTGGGCACTACTGAGATAAATAAATACAGATAAATACAGAGGTGTAATCGTAGTTATTGATCCAGGTGTGCTGTTCTGTCTTAACTTAACTGCACGCGCTTTTCAAATTCCTCACGAGTACTTTCTACTAGAGTGAGAGCATCCTGATAAATATTGGGTTGCTCTTGCTTCAACCAGGCCAGTAAGCGAGAAAGTTGGGCATTCCTGAGTTCCAGGTCAGTCTGAAATATGGCAGCAGTTGCCATGTGAGTGGCATACTCGGTGGGATGCCCCTGCACGACGAAGGCAGCCGTAAGAGCTTCTAGCGCTTGTTGGCGAATGGGGTCAGAAGGGTAGTCAGGAATCATAGGCGTTAAGAAAAGCCATCAACAGGGAATTACACAGACTGACGTTGAGTTGAAAGTAATTGGTAAGCAGCCATGAAGTCATCCGTAGAAATCTGGATTGTAATGGGATCGGTTTGACCAAGGGCGCGGTAGCGGCGAATGGCTTCCAGGGCTGCCTGGTTGCTGAGGAGAGCCAAGTCAGCACCATTCCAGCCTTCGGTCTGGGTGGCCCAGATGGATAAATCGACATCGGGGGCTAAGGGGCGATCGCTGTTGTGAACCTGCAAAATGGCAAAACGGCTGTTGAGGTCAGGCAGATCCACTTTTAGCTGGAGATCAAGCCGTCCGGCACGGAGGAGAGCGGGATCGAGGGCATCGGGACGATTGGTAGCTCCGATTAGCAGGACGTTGACACATTCCTGAAGTCCATCCAGTTCGGTCAGGAGTTGACCAACGACGCGATCGCTCACGCCCGAATCTCCCTGAAACTTGCCTCGTGCAGGAGCAAGGGTGTCAATTTCATCGATGAACACCACACAGGGAGCAGCCTGGCGAGCTTTTCTAAAAAGTTCTCGCACTTCCTGCTCGGCGGCACCAACCCAGCGGCTCAATAATTCGGGGCCGTTTACAGCAATGAAGTTTGCCCGTGCCTGGGATGCCACAGCTTTTGCCAGAAGGGTTTTTCCGGTGCCGGGTGGTCCCCAGAGCAAGATCCCTCTGGGTGCTTTGGCCCCTGTGTGTTGATAGAGTTCGGGATACAGGAGTGCGCCTTCAACTGATTCTTGCAGGGTACGTTTGATGTCTTCCAGGCCACCAATTTCATCCCACGCGACATTGGGAGCTTCCACTTCCACCGAGCGCAGGACGGAGGGCTTCACTTCTTTGAGGGCCTGCATGAAATCATCCCGATGGATGGTCATGGTTTCAGGGAGGGATGCTTGCAGGGAAGGAACCTGACGCCGCAGGGCAAAGTAAGCAGCTTTCTGGCAAACGGCTTTCAGGTCAGCGCCTACCATGCCTACGGTGAGGTCGGCAATCGTCCCCAATTCTACCGATGGATCTAAGGGCATGGAACGCGTCAGAATAGTGAGAATTTCGAGGCGACCGTTGCGATCGGGGACACGAAATTGAACTTCTCGATCAAACCGACCGGGGCGACGCAGGGCCGGATCGAGATGGTCGGGCCGGTTCGTTGCAGCCAGGACAATGACCCCCTCCGTTCTGGCAAACCCATCCATTAACCCCAAAAGCTGCGCCACCAGGCGCTTTTCGACCTCGCCTTCTACTTTGGCGCGATCGGGGGCAAGGCTATCAATTTCATCAATAAAAACGATACAGGGGGCTGCTTTGGCCGCTTTTTCAAAAATGCTGCGCAGTCGTCCTTCTGCCTCTCCGTAATATTTACCCATAATTTCGGGGCCGACGATCGCAATGTAATTGACCCCCAACTCTTCTGCCAATCCACGGGCGGTTAAAGTCTTTCCCGTGCCCGGTGGGCCTACCAGCAGCACACCACGAGGAGGTTCTAATCCCAATTTCGCTAATAAATCGGGACGTTTGAGGGGAATTTCGACCAGTTCTCGCAGTTCTTTAAGGACATCTGCCAATCCGCCCACATCCTTCAGGGAAACCGTCTGGGATTTCGCTTCGTCGGTTGGTGGAGTAACGCTGACATCAGCATCGAAATTGGAAGCAGATGGAGTGGAAGTCGCAGACGGATTAGGGCGAACCCGGCTGACACCAACGCCACTGGGAATCTTGCCCTGCCGCGGAATACTGCTTAAGGAGCGGGCATTGATTTGAATATCGGTTTTTAGTTCTCCTTTTTCGGCTTTTTCTTCTAATGCTTTAGCCAATTCCAGCAGTTGTTCAAAGCCTTTGAATAAATCGCTCATAGTTGGTAGCTGGTGACAGGGGAAGTGAGGAGTAAGGAGTGAGGCAATGCCCAATGCCAATGATCAATCAGCTCATTCGAGGGGTCATTGTCCGCCACTATTCAGTATTCCCAAAAGACCAGATCAATTCGATGTAGGATGGCGGGTAATACCAATTCTCGATTTTGGATTTGCGATTTTGAATTGACAAACACTAAACCCTGAGAGGGTTCCAGCCTGTTTATTTGTAACCC
>JAIMBL010000167.1 GCA_023511615.1 Leptolyngbyaceae cyanobacterium HOT.MB2.61 | reverse complement strand
GGGTAGTGCTAAACAAGTAAGGATGCGTTGTAGTGGTGAACGAAGTACCCAATTGCCCCGACAGGGTTCTCGACCTTTTTGGAAAACGATAACGTTTTCCTGACTAAACGCGACACTCGTTGGCGCAACGTACAGTTAAACCGTTCAATATCGCTGGTTTTGCCACTGTCTTTACCCACACTTTGATGTCGCTTGCTTGGAAAAACTTCATCGTAAGCTGACCCCAAATCGGTGTAAGCAACCGCGCATTGTCGATACACCGCTGGCAGGCTGGATTAGTAGAAAATCTGAATTTGCGAATTACCCAGATTCGCAGTGACGATGGCAATTTAATTACCCTTTCCAATAGCTGGATTGCCCAGGTGGAAAATATGTCTCGCACTTGGGCACGGGCAGACTTGCGCATTGAAGTGGCTTATAACACCGATGTTGACCGTGCCCTTGCCGTTGTTCGAGCCACTGTTGATCAAATGGCTCAGGATCCAGAATGGAAAACATTGATTCTGGATACCCACGAACTGTTTGGCGTGGATCAGATTTCCCATAGCGGGATTGTGATCCGCATCTGGATTAAAACGGCTCCGCTGAAACAGTGGGTAACGGCACGGGAATTGCGCCGACGGATTAAAATCGCTTTTGATCGCAACAACATTCAAATCGGCATTCCGCAACAAATGTTGCAAGGTAAAGTTTCGGCCATACTTGATGATGTTGAGCAGGCATCCGATTGAGTCGTATCTCTGTTTGAATATGAAACAGCATGTTTTTTGTCACACACTTACTTGTTTTTCACCCAATTACCTGGAGGCTGGAAATAACAACCCTGGGAAGCATTCTTCTACCGGGATCAGGAACCATGGCTGAAGCAGAACTCGTCTGGTACAATTGCCTCACCCGTGAGGTATTTACGCCCAAAAGGCAAGCCTGGCGCGATCGCCGGCAGACCTCACAAAATACCACTTACATTGTGCCGACGAATATGGCCCCTGGATATTGACTATGTCTAATTTACTCAATTCTGAAGCACCCAACCTGACTCCTCAACAGATTGCCCGTTCTTTCCGCTGGTTAGGATGGGTTGGTTTCTGGTTGCAAGCCTTATTCGGATTTATTCCAATCCTGGTGGTTGTCACGACAGTTTTGTTTAGACCTGGACAACAGGTTGGTGGCTTTTCCTTTGGTCTATGGTTGGCGATCGCCTGTTTAATTATTTTGATCTTCAGTATTTACTGGTGTTTTCGCTATACCCAACTGGCAAATCGGTTGGAGATTCGAGATTTACGTCCGGCGAAGTCTAAGGTAATCCGCGACCTCAAATTGGGACTGCTCGCCAATATTGGAATTATGGCGATCGCAGTACTCATTGCCCTCACCAGAATTGGCGGATTAACCTTTAAAATGTTGACCCTACCCCAGGGGGCAACGGTGATTGCTCCCAATCAAGCTGGGACAACTATTGCACAGGGAGCATTGATCTCACCCTCCAATATGATTGCGATTCAGGCCATGGTCAATGCAATCGCCGCTGGACTGATTGGAGCGATCGTGGCATTGTTGCTACTGCATCAGATGGGGCAAAATCGTAACTGAGAACCACTGCCAATCACTTCTCACTTCTTCACTTCTCACTTCTTAAGGTATTACTGGCATCGACGGTTCCAACCTCAGACTCGCAAGCACAAAAGGGTTCACTCAAAATCTGCTGAACAACAGCTGCCATTGTTTCTAGATAGCGCTCGACCCTCTCGCGGGTATTGCCAACCCTTTGACCAATTTCGACCAGTCGTCTAACATCCACATAGACTTCTGGAAGTGGGTAGTTTTCCAAAAATTCCAGGAAGGAAACATAGTTATCTTCCCTGGCCGATAGAACCAGAGCCGATCTTAGCGATTGAATCGGTGCAACACGCTGGCGATTATGGACCACCTGACCGATCTGATACAGCAGAAACTCCCCTGGCAGCGAGTTGAGCGCCCTATCCAGGAACAGAAGGTCTACCCGTAATTTCTGGTTTAGAAAGCCACGCAAAATCTCCGGATCGGCTCCAGCCACTCTTAATTGAAACTGCCGCAGGCGACTGAGTTCGCCAGTTTCGGCAAAGGTTCTCATGTCCTGGACCGAGAATGGTTCCTGCAAGATCCCGTAAGTTAGAATGATTCGTTCAGCCGCCAGGGATGGGGTCATCTGACTGAATATTCCAGCACTCACGCCTAACAGCAGAACCCCCCTGAGCCATGCAAACCTGGATAAACCCTGGCTGAGCGATCGCTGGAAATACTCAATAGAGGGTAGCATAGCTTTATATGAGAACGGTTTGAACGGTTTTCTCCGTAGAGACATTCCATAGAACATCTCTACAGAGGATGAATCAAAAGTTTACACACAATCTATGGACACTTCACAGCCTTAGCCGCAGAGGCAGGACTGACCTCTACAACTGCCGCTGCTGCCTTTCCTTCCGAAATGGTAGAAGTGGTTGGACAGTCACACACCAGATCCTGCAAAAACAACTTTGCTGTTTCCAAAGCAGGCTGTACTCGCTCAACAAAGGCACTCACGCGGTTATAGGCTCGTTCGATGCGGGGAAGTTGTACCACAATTTCCTTTTCAGGAAAATTCCCAAGCAGTTCCAGCATAGAAATCCGCTGATCATCCTTATAGGAAGCCCCCAGTGCAGTTCGCAAGGGTTCCAGGTTACTTGGTACTGTAGCGGGCGTCAGTACCCTATTCAGTTGGAGGACTAAAAAATCAGCGATCGGATTTCTAAAATTTCGCTCACTGAAAGGGCGGGTAATCACAATCTCACGGGTTAAGACCGTGCGGACTGCCTCGGACACTTTGGGAAGCTTCGCAAAAAACTCCTGCAAATTGGTTCTTTGCGTTTCGCCCGTTTTGACAAATGTTTCAAAGTCACTAAAGGGAACCGATGTACGAGATTCGTTAAATACCAGTGTAATCGTTTCGATCGCACCAACATGGGTATTAAAACCAATACTGACGCTTACAGCCAGGAAAACGCTTGAACTCAAAAGTTTAATTCCTGGTATTCCCTTTAATCCAATCCATTGAAGTTGGTTTAGCATGACAAATAGCCTACATTTCTGCACCAAAGTCTTCGCGCAGCTTTGCTTCTTGCTCAGTCGACAGGTTGGATTGAATCAGTTCTCCCCGTTCTTCCGGTGCAAAAGCGGCTTCAACCTTGTCTATAGTCACCTGACCCGTCAGTAAAAACAGGGCAGATGTTCCTTCTGTGACTTTGCTTTGAACATCTCTGATGAAATCATCATTAATGCCATAGTCTGTAAATCGACCTGAAATGGCACCAATGGCAGCACCCATCAACAGCCCAAACAGCGGCACAAAAAAGATGAGACCAAATAACATCCCCCAGAATGCGCCACCCAGCGCACCTACTCCTACTGTATTCACAGCCTGATACGTCTTTGGGCGTTTCCGTCCCTGGGGCCAGGATACCACTGCGGCATCCAGAACTTGAATGAGTGCTGCTTTTGCAAATCTTCTAGCTTCGTTAAAGCTTTATCTGCACCATCGGGTGTATTAAATTTCCAGACGGTTAATGCTGTCATAAACTCTCCTCAATTAAGTTTAAATGCTCAAAGGTTAGGATCTTGAGTTTTCCTAGAGCTTAATTTCCAAGGCATTTTCAATGGCTGACAATGCTCCAGATTCCTCGCGGCTTATCCGTTCACCGCCAATACCAAACAAACCTCCCTCTTTAACAGCTTTAGCCACCTGAGTGGCCAGATCCAAAATCCACTGCTTAAACTCCTTTGCCTGCACAGCAGTGACTTTAGATGCCAAAATGGCTCCCACTTCTTTCAGGTGCGCGATCGCTTGCTGTTGCCCCTCAGATGCACTGTTAAACTTCTGAATGGTCCCCAGTAGTTCAAACTGAGTTTTCAGTAATAACTGCTCTCCCTGGAGTGGCTCCTGGGCAACGACCTCTTTTAAGGCGGCAACCACCGACCTTCCCAGATCGCTGGAAATGTCTTCCCGTTGCAGCTCGGCTGCCAGAATCTGAATGGCTGCCTGGATTTCCTTTAAGAAAGAAACGGGGTCGGTTTTGTCGGCGAGCGTGACCGCTATGATAGCTTGCGTAGGAGATTGCAGCAGAGTTGCCCATTCACTATCTGAAAAATACTGCTGTCTCATTATTCAGTCCCCGATCTAGATGGCACTTGAATCCCGAACCAACGTGCTAGGAGGATTAAAGCAGGAAAGTATATGAAAGTGATAAGAACCGGGTCAGGGCCGCTAGAAGGACATTTATCAATTTCTTACTACGATGCAGGTTGCGCGATACAGTACGGTATTGTTACCTGTAATTATGCTGGGATCGCAAAGGGCTGGAAATCACTGATTGAATTGAGTTCCTTTACTGGCAACAACTGAGCCTATGACATCTACACTTATGGATCGGGTCTGGGAAATTCTGGGCTGGGTCTTCGTCCTTAATGGAGAAGTTTTCCAAAGAGTTACAACTCTGCCGGGGGGCATAACCCTGGCCATCTGTGTGGTCTTGCTGGCAGGGCTATCGCTGGCAGTCGGTCAGGGTATCATTCTATTTATCAATCGTGTCAAACCGACTCGCTTCATTTTTACGCTATTAGTCAGTGCAATTTTATATTTATTTGAATTTCTGTTTCTGGTACTGAGTACCTGGTTCATTTGCTTGTTTCCCAGTTCTATCAGTCTGTCAATTCCAACCCTGATTACCGTTTTGGGGTTGAGCTATGCACCACTGCTATTTAGCTTTTTAGGCGCATTGCCCTATCTGGGCTTCCCCCTGTTAAGAATTCTGTCTATCTGGCACTTGCTGGCAATGGTGGTGGGCTTCGCGGCTGTCGCCAATATTGGAGCAGGATTTGCCTTTGGCTATGTGGCCTTTGGCTGGTTTGTCAAGGAAGCGCTGGAACATACCGTTGGAGAACCGATCGCCCAGTTGGGTAAAACCATTTCAGACTGGGTCGCTGGAGTGCCCCTGACCAAAAATCGTGCAGGCCTGGCTGAACGCATCCAATCTCGCGATGAAACGGTTTCTTCACCCATCGTAGGATCGTCCCAGGCGGCTCTCCCAGAAGTGCGCCAGTTGATTCAGGCCAGCGATCGTTCCCATCCTGAAGCCGCCCAGGCGGTAGCCCAAGCGATTACAACTCAGCCTTCGTCCGCTGCGATCGCGGTTGACCACAGCACCCATACCAGCGATCCCCTGGTGAAGCTGGCTTTCCAGTCCAGTCGTATTCCTAAACCAATCAAACTGCTGTTGAGTTTGCTTGCTTTAATTGCGCTGTTTATCCTGGTCGCTATTCTTCTGCGCCCGATCCGTAATGGCATCTTTGGCTGGTATCAAACCCTGCCCAGGCTGTCGCGTTTGATTTTTGACCTGAATTGGATTGGCATCATTGCGCTTATCTTTGCTGGCCTGCTAGCTCCCTTTGAGACTTTAGGATGGTGGGCGGGATGGTTTGGAGATAGAGTAGACACCAGCCAGACAACTTTAACCCCTGTTACCTCTGAGCAAGACTATGACGGCAAAACTGTCTCTCGCTATGTCATCTACCTGGATGGCGTGGGTCAGTCTGGTGATGAATATACCCCCGATGTGGAAGATTTCCTGACCGTTCTGGAACTGGCCCTCCCCCCGGATGTTGAGCTGGTGCGGGGATTGATGATGTATTCCGTATTGAACAAGCCTCTGAATGAGGATCGTCCCCTGGCATTCCTGTGGAAACTGGCCGACAAAATGCGCTGGAAGAACCCCAGGGCATTGCTGGGCTTGATGGTGAATGTCAGGAATGCATTGATTGTGATGGTGTCTGCGGATAAGCGCTACGGTCCTATCTACAATCGAGGAATTGCTCAGGTTTTGTACAACGGCTTGATCAAAAGGGGCTACCAACCAGGCAGTGGCATACCCATTACACTGGTTGGCTACAGTGGTGGTGCCCAGATGTCTGTTGCATCGGCTCTTTACTTGAAACAGGCGTTGGGTGCACCAGTTGATGTAGTTTCCCTGGGCGGCGTGATGAGCGCGAACTGCAATTTTCTAAAGCTGGAGCATCTCTACCATTTCATCGGCGATAAGGATGTGGTGCAAGGCCTGGGACCACTGCTGTTTCCCGGACGCTGGAAAATCTTTCCCCTGTCTTACTGGAACCGGGCTCTGCGCAAGGGCAAAATTTCGATTCTATCAGTCGGACCTGTGGGACATCAGGTTCCAGGGGGTTACATGGACCCAAATGCATTTCTGCCCGATGGTCGCAGTCACCTGCAACAATCGGTTGAAAACATTCTGCAAGTCCTGTCAGGAAACCTGCTGGAGGCAGAAGAACGCTTTCCCGTTAAACCCAGTAATTATGCCCTCTATAGACAGGCGGACTTTAACGATCCCGCCTACTACCCGCTGAATCAAACCATAGATCCGAACTGGTATCGTGCGATCGCCCCCTGGATGGGACGGTTGATTTTGCCCAACCAGGAGGAACGAGCAATCATTCGAGGCGTTCTGTTTGAAGTGCATCACGCCGCTTCCGGTTACGAGCATCTCATTGGGCAAATTGTGAAACTACGTTGGGTCGATACCCCAACTGTGAAAAATCTGCTACAGGCCACTCGGCGTGACGTTCACTTCAGTGCCGATGCCGAGCACTCCAGTAAATACGGCGGACTCATCCATCCGGAACGCCTCAACCACTGGCAGCAGGTAGGCCCCCTCGAATCGCTGGCCGGCTCTCGCCCTGACGACGACATGATTGTGATGCTGAATGAACCAGTGGAGGTGAAGGAGACAGAAGTCAGGAGACAGGAGACGGAGGCCAGAAGTGGGGAGTTGGGAATGGGAAGTCGGGAGGGGGAAGGTGGAAATTCAAAACTGAAAACCCAAAACTCATCCACCCCTCCACCCATCTACCCCTCCACCCATCTACCCCTCCCCTCCATCACTCTTTACATCCGCAGTCAGCCGGTACAAATTACCGGACGCTTCTACGCCCTGGTGACGTTTGTAGAGCCCATTACCGGAACGGATCAATTTCGGGTGGTTCACTTTAACCGGGCGACGCGTCAGTTTGATGGAGCGGAGGAAATAGTGCGGTTGCCGGAAGTGGTGAGTGCTGAAGCCTATGGCAGTTCTCCTTCAACAACCCGTGATCTGGAAAAGTCTCCTTTCAATGAAACGGGCTGGTATATCTATGGCGCAAAGGATGCTGAGGGACGATTCGTGGTGCAGTCTTTGGGGCCACGGGCTTTGTTTCGTCTGCAACCCGATGAGGTGGTTTTTGGGAGGAAGGCCTCTTACCATTACATCCGTAAGCGCTCCTGGGCCGATATCAGGGCGCAGAAGGGAAAGATTTCATCGGTGTTGTGTGTCAGCAGGGATGACAATTCGTCTTCTGCTATCCAGAATGCAATTAGTGAGTGGAAAGAGGGCGATCGCGCCCTGCTGCTGCACGTCTATGGTGGCATTGGCGGCAAGCAGGCCGAACCCGCTGCCGCCACGCCCATTTTCTTTGGTCACTTTGCTCTCGGTATGGGGAAGGTGATCTGCGATCCGCTGAGTGAGGAGTTGCGCTTCGATCTGCTTTACTACCAGGTTTACACCCACAACACCGATGGCCTGATTGCTGGAACCTTGCACTGGTCACGCTATATGGGCGATCGCCAGTTTGGCTGGCTGGGTACTCGTCCAGTCTGTGACATTCTGATCAAACAGGATGCCTTTACGGGGTACTACGACTTTTCCGTTGGGCGGCGATCGCCACTGGACTACATGCTTCTACAACTGGAAGTCATGACCGCTCGCTATCGCATTGGAGATGGGACGGGAGGTACCTATGTGGGAGCCGCCAGCAACTGCGCCCAGGACTCCAACCAGGCCCTATTTGCCTGTCTGCGTCAGATGGAACGCCAGATTCAGGACAACGTGGAATCGTTGCGGCGATGGAGTGAGCAGAATCCCGAACAGGCCCAGCGATTTGCAGAACTGCTTACCCTTGGCAAAGAACTCAAACTGAAACTGCAACCGTTGGGGGGTCCTAAATCCTCCTGGGAACGAAACGAATACAACCTGGGCACCACCCTGGAAGATGATCCCCTCCATAATTTGATGACGGGTCTGGGCAGTTGGCGGACCATGTTACCCCGGCTGGCCAGTGATACTGTGGTCAAAATCTTCCTGGATCATGGTGCCAGTGTTTGGGTACTACGTACTAACCAGGTTGGTGGATACGACCCCAACATTGAACCGATCGCCCCCATGACTCTGTAATCGATGACTGTAATTGATGACTAATACTCTGTCAAATTGAACTTGACGGTTAGCGAATACCCAGGAAGTTGATGGGGGTTAAATTTTGAGGGCTTGCGACCCGTCAAAATTTTCCTGGCGGAACACTAGTCTCTCACCTGTTTCAACCGGTCATCTCCCACCTTCCGAAAGAGTGAGGAGGGCAGTGTCATGGCACCAGCTCTACCATCCACGAATGGGATAGTTGCAGGTTCCTCTAGACCGTCCCCATTCTTCGACTTGCACCGAAATTTGGGAACCGGGCCCTACATTGCCATAGGACAGATCCACCAGGGTCACGGTCACGGCGGCCATTAACGTACCAGTGTAAACGGGCTGTCCCCGTCGGTTGGTATAGCTGTAAGTAAGCGGAGACACTTCAGAACGTCCTCCGGCTCTGCGCCAACGAATTTCTGTAAAACTGCCGTTATAATACTCAGCCGTATACCTCCAGCCATTATTCATACTCCCACGACAAATAAGCCATCGAGCAGCACTGGCAGAGGAAACAGTGACATTGGCCCAAAGCAACCCAACAGCAGCGACGCTCGTTAGCAATCCAGTTCCCGAGGCGATCGCACCGTTCCTATAATTTGAGTTCAGTCCCATTGCTACCTTATCCATATACTGGGTAGTGCCCAATCGTAATGATTTTTGAGTTGTTAATGATGATTTTTGAGTTGTTAATGATGGTGGCTAGCGCCACTCATGATTACCTTGTCAGGTCTACCCATATACTGAACCAGCGCAATCTCAATTATGTAGAGATTCGTTGATTCATCGAGTATGTAAATATCACTAAAGGGTCTATCATCTTTTTTCACTAATTTATAGCAGTAGTAATTGTGGTTAGGATGGGGTACAGGAATGGAATCCCTGGCTGGGGGCACCATCCCTCCATCATTTTTCCTAAAACTGCTCAAGCCCCAGGAATTGAGTGGAGCTATCCAGCGCTACGGTTCTGCAGCTACTAGAGATCACCCTAGATCACCCTTAAGTCAAAGACTTCAATCCGGCAGATGCCTGTGCAGAAATAACGGCTCAGTTGTGATGTGGATGGGTGAGTCACCGGAACTTTAATATCGTAATATTAATGCAATATGTTGCTCATCCGACAAAGACCCATCGTCTACCATCGCAACGGTTCCGCCCTTTGCTAACACTGCTTCAATAATTTCATCTACGGCATCATCCATCACTTCTGTTCCTCCAACTTGCTCGGCTAACTCCAATCCTCCATTTTCAGTCACGATCGCAGGCACATGATAGTTCTTTTCAACCAGCAGCAATTTTCCCCGTCCATCCTGCGCTAACCGCCACACTTCCTCAATTGTAGAGACGACTTTTTGCGCCCCCCTTGCTTCATCCAATTGGCGTAGGGCATTCGTTTGCTGGGCTTCCCGTACAGACTGTATGATCGACCACACGGGAGCGGTCAATTCATGCGGTGTTGCCCGGTCAAAATTGCCCGTGAGGGTGCCAGCGATCGCTGAAGTATATTGGGAAACCTCCTGAAAGAACGAGATTTGCCGATCCACGCCGCCTACAATCAATGGCAAAGCTTCCTCCCCGGCATAGGTTATCAACGCACTGTCTACCTGTTGAAAAAATCGGCGATGGCGATCGTCTACATAGGCAGAATCGGCCTCGTAGGGCAAGGCAGTCGTCGCTCCAGGACCGGTCATTTGCATCGGAAAGTTTTGATCCTGCACTTCTTCCAGTGTTTCTCCAGTTCCGGCTAACAGGCGTGTAGATGCCTGGCTCAGCAGTAGTACCCAATAGCGCAATGCCCGATGCATCCCGTAAACCAGATCTCGCGTGGCAAAGGTTTGATCAATCACGACCCGCTCAGGGACCGGAAACGGAAGGTAGAAGAGTCTGGCAAAATCATGGCTAACATACAGTGCCAATCCATCCAGGGTATGGGGGTAATCAATCTCGTCCACGAGGGATTCCAGCCGCTTCAGTAACGGTTCCAGCTCGCGCTGAGAGAACTCTGCCCGCAGACGGGTGGTCGCTTCATCAACCAAATTTTTAACCCGAATTGGATCTTGTTTGTTATCGGGTGAGGTGCGATGGGTCGGCAACAGGATGGAAAGGGCAGGCACCCGGGTTAGGGATTGCAACTGATTAAGATCGTGACGAGTAATCATAAATGTTGTTTGCTACACTAATGAATTCAAACTGAATGGGAGACTGGAAGCCCCTTCTTCAAATCAGAGGTTGATGCGTTTTGAGGTTGAAGCGGTAGCCGTGGGGCAAAATGTGTAACTTCACGCCACACAGGGCGATCGCCTCATCTTTAAGCAATCCGTCCAGATTGTTATGAGTGGCTTCCGATTCATCCACAACCGTCACAGCACCGCTTCCAATTACTTCAAATTCATCGCCATTGACAATGATGGCAGTATCTTCATCAATCCCCAGACCTAATACCGCCGGCTGCAATACCAGGGCTGCCAGCAAACGACCTAGGCGACCCCGTTGAGCAAAGTGCTGGTCGATCACAATACCAGGCAAAAAAACCATGCCAGGACCCATACTGACTGCATCCACAGTGGGGTTGGAAACCGAGGCCCCACCCACGATCATCTCATCGGGCATCATGGCAGCCCCCGCACTGGTTCCACCAATAACTGCACCAGCTTCGTAGCGTTTATGAATAGCTTCGTCCAGAGGGGTATCTTTGATGAAATCTACAATTTTCGACTGGTCACCCCCCGTGAAAAAGATGCCAGTAGCCTCCTGGACAATGCGGATGAGGTCTTCCCTCTTAGAATCATCGCGATTTCTGGTATCAACTACTTCCACCGATTCCGCACCCAACCGCTCAAACGCGCGAATGTAATCATCCCCCACCTCTCCAGGCAGACTGGTGGCGGCAGTCATAACTGCAATATGGGCTTTCACGCCACCCGCTGCTCGCAAAAATTCTCTCAAGACAATGCAATCCCCTTCTCGATCTTCAGCACCACCAATAATGACTAAGGGTCTGTAAAGGAATAACTTTTACAACTCCTTTTGTGGCGAAATTGTGTAATTCCATTCTCCATGAAACCC
>JAIMBL010000166.1 GCA_023511615.1 Leptolyngbyaceae cyanobacterium HOT.MB2.61 | reverse complement strand
GCGGGCAGGATTAACAACTCGTTCTTGGGCGTGGCACAATATCGCAACCTACCCCACATTATCCTGATGCACTACCGCCAATTCGGTCAATTGATTCAGAACCAGAAGAGGAAAGCGAACGGCAAGACTAATTTGAACTGCCATACCTCTTCATCCTGAGCCTGATCAAGGTCAATAGCTGAATGACACTGAAATAAGCGCAGAACTAAAGTTCTGGCTCAAAGCTAGAGTCGGTTGAAACCGACTAAAACGCAGATGGCTCTCCTGAGGGTTTGGTGATAAGCGTCGCTTATCACGAAAACAAAATCAATATTTCAGGAATTTTGTTTGAGATGAAAGAGTAGCGTAAGCGACTTTTTCACCGGCAAGCCAGGAGGACCACGCAGATTTGCTAGGGTTTGAACCTGCTAAAACAGGTGGCATTGCTGAATAGCGCTAGCAACTTTTCCCCTCCCCCTGATCGTCAAACCATAGGGTAGAACAGAATTACCATGGAATTGAAATACTGGATACTGACTCAATCCTTAAATTTGACTGTTGACAAAAATTGACTGTTGACATCCGCAATTGACCTTGAACCCGTAGGACAGACAGATGCCAACTCCTCCCTCGCCAGATAGGGATTCGACACCTTCCAAACTCGTTTTTTCTCATAGAAATAAAATAGCCATGGGGGCTCTACCACCACACCTGTTGAACTAATGGTTTACAAGTTCTGCCACTTAGGACTCCACCAGTGCTCCCCTTCGAATTTGTTGTGATTGGGAAGCCAGTTTCCCACCAAACTAAGGATCGGAAGCGCCTTCAGGCCTGGAAAACAGTGGTTCGTAGCACTGCTGAAGCTTGCTGGAAATCAAGTACACCCACAGGTGTGCCTGTCAGAGTGGTGATTACCCATTACTATGATGCAGAACCGGGAGATGAGAGTGGTGTTCCTGATAGCGACAACATCGTGAAGCCCGTTAGGGATGCTTTGAATGGACTCATCTACGTGGATGATTATCAGGTCACCGATTTTGTCAGCCGTCGCCGCAGTCTCAATGGCTCATTTCGGGTTAAGGGAATGTCCCCCGTTCTGGCAGAAGGATTTTGCAGTGGACAGGAATTTTTACATATTCGGATAGAAGTTGCTCCCGATCCGTCAGAGTTAAACTAATTGTCTGAAATTAGATATGAAATTAGATAAACGTTTTCATATTCTCTGGCGGCTCGAAGAGTTTGGGGATATATTCTGTAATATGAAAAAGCCAGATTATCAAACTGAATTAGAGCATCAGCGGCTGTTGAAAGTGGCAAGGGAATACAGGCATAAGGGCTATGCAGTCACAATTCATCCCTCGCCTGTAGACCTGCCTCCAACGCTTTCGCAGTGTCCCTTCGATCTAATTGCAAAAGGTGAGGGGAAGGCGATCGCCGTTGAGGTGCGATCGCGAGACAATTTGACTCTCAACGGTCCCAAAGACCTTCGCTTGATGACCGATCTGATTAATCAGACCCCTGGCTGGGAATTTGAATTAGTGATTACGAATCCTCGCGATCAGGGATAAGTTGCCATACTACTCCTGGCAACTAAGCTGCGGTCTGAGAATTATTCTCCCGCTTTAGGATAATCATTTCAGGCCCAATCACCGGATTCCGCGCCAGCAGTGTTCCTTCCGAATCGGTAATCTCCAACTTGCTAAAGTTCAATTGTCTTGCCCGTCCCAACATTTCATTGGCAAGCTTGTTTTGTTGCAGAGGACTTAACCCATACCAGCCCGACCCCACCTTAACGATCAACCGACTGCTGCGGAAGTTTGCCTGCACAGCCTGAATCAAACCATTGACGTATTGATCGCTCACTTCGGCAACCTGGTCTTGAATTCGCGCGATTAACTTCTGCTCCGGTGTCAGCTTTAAGGGTGGGGGTAGCGGCACCGGTTTAGCTACCGGAGAGGGGGCAGGGGAGATAGAAGGCTTTTGAGCAACAGGCTGCTCTTCAGTGGATTTTGGTGGAGAAGGTTTTGCGGGTTCTGTTGTTCTGACTTTTGGAGCGGCAGTTGGTTGAGCAGGAGGCGCACTCACCCGGGGGGAAGGGGCTGTTGCTTCAGGTGCAGGAGACACGGCAACGGTCACGGGCTTGGGATTGCTGGAGAACAAACCAGAGGTTATCCAGAGGAGCAGAATGAGAATACCCGCGATCGCCCCCGTTAGTGCCCGGTCTGATAACTTCTCATTCCACTCCTCGGGCAGAAGGGCCCTGACCCATACCAGAAGTTGTTTCCAAAAGTCCTGAAACTGAAGCCAGGCCGGGCGGATCTTTTCCCACAAACCATTGCTCGAAACGGGAGCGGAACTTTTACCCGGAGTGACACCTGAACCGGAAACTGAAGGGGGCTCTGACTCTGGTTGCTCTAACTTTTCAACCACTTTCTCCAGGGTGTGAATCGTAACTTTCAAAGCTTTAACCGTCTGAGCCTTCAGTACTGGACGGGTTCGATTCCAATAATCCTGAAGGTTCTGGGAAAAAGATGGCTCCGTTCTTTCAGACAACCCTTCAGAGCCTTCAGCCATCTGTTCAGGGGGGACAGGAAGTGTTTCGCCAACCTCTTCTGTTGCCTGCTCAGGAACTTCAGGAGGGAGTTCAGGCATTCCCTGCGGTTCGTGATTCGGTAAGTCTGATGATGGCTGATCCTGAGTCATAAGGCACCTCCGAGGCAGCACAAACAGATAAGTACGATACAGTTGCCGCCTTAGTGCTTCAATCTAGCATGGGGTGGGAGGAAATGATCGCACGCCCCCTGCACGGCACCCTCCTCAACTCGTTGCCTCCTGAAGCTGAATCGCAATGCGCTCTCCAAATTCTGGATCCGTGTTCGCTAAACCCAATAGCTGGAGATACTCCTGACGGGTCAATCCAGCCTTTTCAATGATGGCCAGTGCCTCTGCTTCTATTTCCTGTTCAATTCGCTGCGATTCTGACTCGGTTTCTGCTCCCTGAAGCTCCCCCTCGCGTCGTTCAATCAGGGCAACTACCTGTAAACAGGCGTGAACAAACTGGCTGACTTTTTCCGAAGGGATATTGTTGGGATCGAGACCAAACCGATTGGTGATGACCTGTTCAGGCAGTGAGGTCGGGCTCATTGCGGAGGAAGATGACTCCTGTGCCAGGCTTGCGGCATTGAGCGGGGGAAGTAACCACAGTAAGAGTGCCATGAAGGTGAGCAAGAAAGATTTCCAGATTGAAGAAATTTGTCGTCTCATAACGCATCATGCTTCGTCAAGAATTCTTGGGAGAAGAGGACGGGGAGTAAGGGTACTTGGAAGGAAACCATACCAAATCCCTCACTCTTCCCTGACAGCTAACGATTGATACAGTAAATGTGCTTCAATCAGGGGAAATTAGTGCTGATGTTGCTTGAAGGGCAGCCCTCAACTCCGATGGAAACAATTGTCTATCTAGCTGTAAACGGGACTCTAATGCGTGGATTGGAGTTGAATAGCAATATGATGCTGGTTGGAGCCCATTTTGTGCGGGAAGCTCTGACAGAACCAGCTTACCGACTGTGGTCTATTCGCGATCGCCACCCCGCAATGATGCGTGTAAACCAGGGAGGAGCATCGATTGCGGTTGAGGTGTGGGCAGTGCCTGCTCATGGTATGAGCTTTCTGCTGATGCTGGAACCACCAGGGCTTTGCATTGGGAAGGTGCGTCTGTTGGATGGGGAAGAAGTGTTGGGAGTGTTGGGGGAACCCTTTTTGTGCGAAGGGAAAAAGGAAATTACGGAATGGGGCGGTTGGCGGGCATATATTGAACATTTGGAGAAAAAGGACAACTTCAATGGCCGAAAAACCAATGGAACTATCAGAGTTTGTGGATCAGATGGCAGCCGTGACTTCCCTACCCCTTCAACCGGAACATCGACCAGGAGTCATCGATAACTTTTCCCGAATTCAAATGCTTGCCCAACTGGTGACAGAGTTTCCGCTGCCAGAAGACGTTGAAGCTGCCCCCGTGTTTGAACCATGACCCAGAACTATCCAGATGCAACCAGCATTGCTGCCAGCGTTCGCGGTCGGGAGGTGGCGGCCAAAGCAGTGGTGGCGGCCGCCCTGGCCCGCATTGCCGACCAGAATGAAACCCTCAACTGCTTTACCACGGTGACTGCTGAAAAAGCTTTGGAGGATGCAGAGGCGATTGATGGCGCGATCGCCCGTGGCAAAGATCCTGGCCCGTTAGCTGGCGTTCCTTTTGGCGTCAAAGATCTGTTTGATATAGCAGGCATTACTACCCTGGCAGGTTCCAAAATTAATGCAGGAAATCCTCCAGCCACCAGGGATGCCACCCTGATTACCCGCCTTAAGCAGGCAGGGGCGGTGCTCGTCGGTGCCCAAAACATGGATGAGTATGCCTATGGCTTTGTTACCGAAAACAGTCATTATGGTCCCAGCCGCAACCCCCACGACCCTAACCGAATGACGGGGGGGTCTTCAGGCGGTTCGACGGCAGCAGTGGCTTCTGGAATGGTTCCCTTTTCCCTGGGGTCAGATACCAACGGCTCAATCCGGGTACCTTCAGCCCTATGCGGCATCTTTGGGCTGAAGCCGACCTATGGCAGATTATCCCGCGCCCGGACCTATCCCTTTGTTCACAGTCTGGATCATTTAGGCCCCTTTGCCCGCTCTGTACGAGACATTGCGCTGGTGTTTGATATCCTGCAAGGGCCTGATCCAGAGGATCCGGCCTGCACTAGACGCCCACCGGAGCCTTGCTTGCCAGAACTTTCTAAGGGAGTCAAGGATTTACGCATCGCTGTTGCCGATGATTACTTTATTAAAGGTGCAGAGTCTTCGGTGCTGGAGGGCTTAGAAACCATTGCTGCTGCTCTCGGTGCTACTCAGCGGGTTGGTATCCCAGAAGCTCATCGTGCCCGGTCTGCTGCGTTCATTATTACTGCCAGCGAGGGAAGTAACCTGCACCTGGAAAATTTACGCAAACGCCCCCAGGATTTTGACCCAGCAACTCGCGATCGCTTCCTGGCAGGGGCACTGATTCCGGCAACCTGGTACATTCAGGCACAGCGATTTCGCCGCTGGTACCGCGATCGCGTCCGTGAACTGTTCCAGCAGGTAGATATTATCCTGGTTCCCACTACACCCTGTCCGGCTCCACTGATTGGTCAAAAAACCATGCAACTGGGCGATGAAGAAGTCCTGCTACGCCCCAATATTGGACTATATACCCAACCCCTGTCATTCATTGGACTGCCGGTTATTTCAGTGCCAGTCCAGCAAGCCGGACAATTACCCGTTGGTGTTCAGATCATTGCGGCTCCGTACCAGGAGGCCCAGGTGCTGCGCGTTGCCGCCTATTTGGAAGCGAAGGGAATTGTGTCGGCTCCCGTTCCCCAGTAGGGGAAAGGAGGGGGGGGATAGGTGAGAAACTGGGCTGGATACATGCTGTGATTAAAGAATGGTTCAGGAACACAACAACGTCGATGAACTGCTGAAAGACGAACTATTAGCCCTTTGTAACGCCACACTCCATATTCTTCCCCACGGCTACAAGTTTGATTTAGAGAAGCGTCAACCAGTGTTTGAGTAGAGTTGTTGGTTGTTAGTTGAGTGAGGTGTAAGGGGATGGGCGACAGGCGACGGGCAGGAAGCACATCTATAGCTGTTGCCAAGTTGCTTAGGATACTGGGTTAAGGGGGGTGTGGGGGCTTCGCCCCCAGCCAAGGGTTCCACCCCTGCACCCTGTCCTAAGCCTAGTGGCTATAGCCATATCACCTGTTGTCCATAGCTTGATGCTGAGAGTGGTCTAGAAACAAGGCTCTGACTCCTTAAAGCCCTGATTCCCTCACCCCTCTTTCCAGGAGTGCCAAAAGAAATTGACAAACCCGACTTTTCTCCTCCCTCCCCTTCTATCCTTGAATCAAACTAAAGGAAAGCCAGTCTTAATATTGGCAACGCATACAATTCATTTAATTCTTCTGTGATTGAGGTTTCTATGCGGATCGCCAACAATATCACCGAACTCATTGGTCGCACCCCGCTGGTGCAGTTAAACCGCATTCCCCAAGCAGAAGGGTGTGTGGCTCAGATCATTCTCAAACTGGAGGGGATGAACCCGGCGGCATCGGTAAAAGACCGGATTGGGCTCAGCATGGTGCAGGCAGCGGAGGAGGCTGGACAAATTCAACCAGGGAAAACGGTACTGGTGGAGCCCACATCAGGCAATACGGGGATTGCGCTGGCAATGGTGGCCGCAGCTAAGGGTTACTGCCTGATTTTGACCATGCCAGAAACGATGAGCCTGGAGCGGCGGGCGATGCTGAAAGCCTATGGTGCAGAGTTGGAACTCACGCCGGGAAATTTGGGGATGAAGGGGGCGATCGCCCGCGCGGAAGAAATTGTTGCCGCTACTCCCAATGCTTACATGCTGCAACAATTCAATAACCCGGCGAACCCCAAAATCCATCGGGAAACCACCGCCGAAGAAATTTGGACGGATACGGATGGGCAGGTGGATTTTGTTGTGGCGGGGGTTGGGACGGGCGGCACCATTACGGGTGTGGCAGAGGTGATCAAACCGCGCAAGCGAGCGTTTCGAGCGATCGCTGTTGAACCCGCCGAGAGCCCGGTTCTGGCCGGAGGGCAACCCGGTCCCCATAAAATTCAGGGAATTGGGGCAGGATTTGTTCCAGCGGTGTTACGTATGGATTTAGTAGACGAAGTGATCCAGGTCAGTAGTGAGGATGCCATTCATTTCAGTCGTCGCCTGGCACGGGAGGAGGGCTTACTGTCTGGTATTTCCTCTGGCGCTAACCTTTATGCAGCCATTCAGGTAGCTAAACGCCCTGAAAATGCAGGCAAACTGATGGTGGTGATCCAGCCCAGCTTTGGCGAGCGGTACTTGAGTACTGTTTTATTCCAGGAAGCCAAACCTGCGGGGGTTGCTGGACTTTCGATGAATGTCGAAGTCACTTCCCTGCGCTAGAATTTCAGTGCAGACCTGATGTCAAGCGTGGCCGAGACGATGCTCTAGGGCTCTCCTGGTAGTTGGGTGATAAGTGACGCTTATCACCAGAACAAAATTAATACGCCAGGGATTCTGTTTTAGATGAAAGAGTCGCTTAGGCTACTCTTTCACCGGCAGGCCGGGAGAACCTGTTCTAGAAAATGGTTTTTAGCAACTCAAAAACGATTGCCCCAATCAATTGCCCCAATCATTTGTCTCGCTCAGAATGGATTCATTCTGTAGCTATATTCCCATGTCCTTTTCCCCGCATTCTTGACACAAAAATGCTGTCAGGAATGCAGATTGTCCTCAAGAAATTGACCCTCTCCCTACACCGATAGCTGGTTATTTTGCTCACAGTTTTTATTCCTCAAGTAGTTCACGCTACAACCTTCTTCCTATCTCACCTTTACTTCTAAAGACGGGGCTCTTGTTATCCCTTTTTGACGTTTGGATTGAGATCCTAAGATTTTCTTAAACTCAGACCATTGGGGATCGGCCTAGTCTTTAAAGAAGACTAAGATTACTCCGCACAAAAAGTGAGTGTGATTAACTGGTGGCATAGCTCGTGGTAGTTTTGATGATTTATTTAAATCAGCTAAAGTAAATCAGCTAAAGAAGATTTGAGTTCATGATTCTGAACTCATTTGTTGAAATCGAATTCTCAACCTCGCCCTCATCATTGTTTCCTTAATTGCCGCAGGTCACCTATGTCCCAAATTCCAGCTTCATTACTGACTCTGATTGCTGGCATTGTCATTACCCTCTTCAGCATTTGGATTGGGCTCAATCACGGGCTTCTTCCGGAGCAAGTTTCAGAGCAGGCTCCCCTGGTTGATAATTTGTTCAGCATTATGCTGGCGATCGCCTTTGCGTTCTTTTTAGTCGTCCAGGGAGCCATTCTAATCTTTATTGTTAAGTATCGTCGGCGGGCTGGAGATGACACCGATGGCGTTTACATTGAGGGCAATTTCCCGCTAGAAATTGTCTGGACGGCTATTCCAGCGCTGATTGTGATTGGGCTGGGGATTTACAGTGTGGATGTATATCAACGAATGGGAGGCTTTGCCCCATCAACGGGAATGATGGCCCACTCCCACCCCTCCTCCCACGTTGCCCAGATGTCGAGAAGTGCGATGGCGGCTCCGCTAATGGTGGCAGATGCAGAGGCTGTTTCACCGGAAGCCTCTGCATCTGAATCGGAGGAAAGTGCTACGCCTACTGGATCGGAAGCCCCCAAAGTGGTAGAGACTTACAAGCTCCCGATCTATGGCTTTGGTGCTCCCCCTGAAGTGAAGAAGCCAGCCGATGTCACGGTTAATGTGATGGGTTTGCAGTTTGCCTGGATCTTTACCTATCCCGATAGCGGCATCACGACCAGTGAACTACACATTCCCGTTGGCAAGGATATCCAGCTCAATATCACAGCCCAGGATGTGATCCACTCTTTCTGGGTGCCTCAGTTTCGGCTGAAGCAAGATGCATTGCCTGGGGAAAAGTCGCAGCTCAACTTTGTCGCCACTAAGACAGGTACCTATCCTGTAATTTGTGCTGAGCTGTGTGGCTCTTATCACGGCAGCATGAGAACGCAGGTGATCATTCATACTCCGGAGGAGTATCAGCAGTGGTTGGAGGAAACCAAAGTTGCCCAGGCTGGCAACCTGAATCAGGCCGTAGCAACGAAGCCTGCCGAACTGTCGCCTTCTGAGTTTCTGGCTCCCTATGCCCAGGAAATGGGAATTCGGGCTGAGACACTGAAACAACTTCATCCCCAACATCCTTCGTCCTGATCCCGCAGGCAAAGAGCGGTGACTCTTCCCGTTCACCCTGTCAACCAGCTTCAAGCATTTGTCAAATGGTTTTCAACGTCTTATGACCCAAGCACAAATTCCTTTAGAGCAAACCCCAGTCGTTGAACACAGCGAACACAAAAAAGCATGGAAGTGGTACGAATACTTCACGTTTAACGTTGACCATAAAGTGATTGGAATTCAATACCTGGTCACTACTTTCATCTTCTACCTGATTGGGGGAGCGATGGCAGTCGCCATGCGAACAGAGCTGGCAACGGCAGACTCGGATTTTTTGAACCCCAGCCTCTACAACGCATTTTTGACCAACCACGGCACCATCATGATTTTTCTGTGGGTTGTGCCCAGTGCCATTGGTGGCTTTGGTAACTTTTTGGTGCCCCTGATGGTCGGTGCTAGGGATATGGCATTTCCCAGGCTGAATGCGATCGCCTTCTGGGTGGTTCCGCCCGCAGGCATTCTGCTGCTGGCCAGTTTCTTTTTTGGCGGAGCGCAGGCCGGTTGGACTTCCTACCCCCCTCTGAGTGAAATCACCGCTCCTCAAGCTCAAAGCATCTGGATTTTAAGCCTGGTGTTAGCGGGAACCTCTTCCATCCTGGGTTCGGTGAATTTCATCGTCACGATTTTGAAGATGAAGGTTCCCAGCATGAAGTGGAGCCAGTTACCGCTGTTTTGCTGGGCAATTCTGGCGACGTCCCTGCTGGCGCTGGTATCTACCCCGGTACTGGCGGCGGGTCTGGTTCTGTTATTGTTTGATATCAACTTCGGCACGTCCTTCTTCAAGCCGGATGCCAACGGAAATGTGGTGCTTTATCAACACCTGTTCTGGTTTTACTCGCACCCAGCGGTGTATCTGATGATTCTGCCCGTCTTCGGCATCATGTCGGAGGTGATTCCGGTTCACTCCCGGAAAGCGATTTTTGGGTATAAGGCGATCGCCTACTCCAGTCTGGCCATTTGTCTGGTGGGCTTGTTTGTTTGGGTTCACCATATGTTTACCAGTGGCACCCCTCCCTGGATGCGATTGTTTTTCACCATTTCGACTCTGATTGTTGCGGTTCCCACAGGCATCAAAATCTTTAGCTGGGTAGCAACCCTCTGGGGTGGAAAAATTCGTTTCACCAGTGCAATGCTGTTTGCTCTCGGGTTGCTATCCATGTTCGTGATTGGTGGCTTGAGTGGCGTTACTCTGGGGGTGGTTCCGTTTGATATCCATGCCCACGATACTTACTACATCGTGGCGCACTTCCACTACGTCCTGTTTGGCGGCTCGGTATTTGGCATCTACGCCGGAATTTACCACTGGTTCCCCAAAATGACCGGACGGATGCTGAATGAAACGCTGGGCAAAATTCACTTTGCACTAACTTTTATCGGCACTCACCTTACCTTTATGCCCATGCACGAACTGGGCTTGAAGGGAATGCCCCGCCGGGTTGCAATGTATGACCCTCAATTCGAAGCCATTAACAAAATTTGTACGTTTGGGGCTTACGTGCTGGCCGTGTCGGTGCTGGTCTTTACGATTAACGCCATCTGGAGTTGGGTTAAGGGTGAAAAAGCCAGCGGTAATCCCTGGAATGCCATGACGCTGGAATGGACAACTGATTCACCCCCAATCATTGAAAATTGGGAAGTGCTGCCCGTGGTTACTCATGGTCCTTACGACTATGGACTGAATGGACGCGGCCCCAGTGCGGAGGAAGAATCTGCGGTTTCTGCCCAGTAAGCTTCTTCTATAGCTCAGCTTCCACCTTTACCCTTTACCCTTCATTCCCTCATCAAGGACACTATGCAAGGATCCACCATCGAAACTCCTGATTCCCTCACCCCTACTGCCAGCACCATCGCCGTTGGTGGCCATCATGAAGAACACGCTGATTTGCGGGTTTGGGGGTTACTCACCTTTTTGGTTTCAGAGTCCCTTATGTTTGGGGGATTCTTTGTTGCCTACCTGTTTTTGCGGGGGCTGGCCAGTGAGTGGCCCCCGGAGGGAACGGAAGTTGAATTGCTGGTACCAGCCATTAACACGATCATTCTGGTTTCTAGCAGTTTCGTTATCCATCTGGGGGATACGGCGATTAAGAAGAATGATGTCCAGGGATTGCGGAAGTGGTACATCATTACCGCAGCGATGGGCGCAATCTTTCTGGCGGGTCAGGTATATGAGTACAAGACGCTGGGCTACGGGTTGAGAACCAATATCTTCTCTAACTGCTTTTACTTGATGACCGGTTTCCACGGCCTGCACGTATTTATCGGGCTGTTGCTGATTTTGGGTGTGCTGTGGCGATCGCGCCGCCCCGGTCACTACAGTGCCACCAAGCACACGGGTGTGGAGATGGCTGAGATCTACTGGCACTTTGTAGACATTATTTGGATTATTCTGTTTACGTTGTTGTACATTTTGACAATGTTTTAGGTGTCTCCTGAAAGAACGGTGATTGTTTGAAGGGATGTTGCATGGCATGTCCCCGATATTTCATAGATCCCCAGCTTCTAAGGATCTGTAAAGGAATAACTTTTACAACTCCTTTTGTGGCGAAATTGTGTAATTCCATTCTCCATGAAACCCATGA
>JAIMBL010000165.1 GCA_023511615.1 Leptolyngbyaceae cyanobacterium HOT.MB2.61 | reverse complement strand
GAGCCAAATAAGCTTAGAACTAAAGTTCTGGCTCAGAGCTAAAGTCAGTTGAAACTGACTGAAACGCATGTCTGTTAGGATTCAAACCTGTTTCAACAGGTTTCTGCTTTGAGGCTGAAGTTTATCTCAAGGCTCTTAAGTCAGTGCCATTCAGCTATAGTTCTAATCTGCAGCTATAGCAACCAGACTCAGGACGGAGTGCAAGGGTTCCACCCCTGGCTGGAGTCGCCCAGTGTCCTAAGCAACCTGGTGCCAGCTAGATAACTCTCACTTCCTCGCCTGAGTCGGGCGTTGCCTGTCCCTCAGCAAATAGCTCTCCGGATTCTCCGCCACCCAGCCCAGCCTGGAACGAGACCGGACTTCAAAATGAAGATGGGCCTGAGTAGAACTAGGGCGACCGCTACTGCCCACCGTGCCGATGACCTGTCCCTTCTTTACCGTTTGTCCTACCTTGACCCTGAGGCTGCCAAGCTGAGCATAGCGAGTCTGCAATCCCTCTGGGTGGTTAATTACAATCAGCCTGCCATAGGCACCCTGGTTTCCGGCAAAGGCGATGATTCCATCCCCCACTGCAAGAACGGAAGTACCGGGTGCCGCTGCCAGATCAATACCGCCATGAAACCCCACCTTTCCGGTGGTTGGCTGAATTCCCCAACCATAGCCCAGCAAAATAGCAGATTGTGACGGTTTGGAGGGAAGCGGATAGCCAGATAAAATCTGGGCTGCCTGGGGAGAAACATTTTGCCCTGGCGTGTTAGCTGGCGACCAGTTCACCCCTGGCACAAAAACAACTTTGGGGGTTGGTTGGCAACCATTCACCTCAAACAATACATCGGGGCGAACCCCGTATTTCTTTGCCACATCACGCCAGGTCTGGTTGGATTGAAGTTCTACCCGAATCCCATTGTAGGGAGGAACCAGAATTTCAGTGCCAGCAGGAGCCTTACCGCTCCTCATTACCGGGTTTAACCCCATTAACGTTGCCGGAATCAGGTTGTATCGTTTAGCAATGCTTTCGGTTGTTTCGCCGGGTTTAACCTTATGGCGTACCAGGCGAGAAAGAACAGGTGGTGGGCAGGCGGTAGACCCATTGACCTGGGAGAGAGCTGTTCTGGTGACGCTAATAGAGCCTAACCAGAACAGCAGCCCAAACACCAATGATCCACGAAATAATTTCATAGCCGGGGGGATGGGAGTTGTCAAACAATACCTTTACACCTTAACTTCTTCAATTCCGGGTCGTGTCCTGGGGGAAGTGAATAGTGTTCTATAACTTCACGTGCAGGTGGCATTCATTCACCAGAAGTTAGGGTAGGGTAAAGGTACCCCGTCTTAATTCTCCAAACTATATGAACCTATCTTTTAAGCAATTGGCAACCTATGTCGCTTTACTGGCCGTTGGCGGTGGAGCCGGAGTTTTGGGAAGTCAGTATTTTTTAAGTGAACAGCGAGGAGCAAATTACTCTAATATCCCTACGGTTCTTAAGCCCTCCTCCAATACAGGTGAGCAAACGACGGCAACTGCATTTGAGCCCAGCAATTCTAACTTTATTGCCGCTGCTGTGGAGCGGGTTGGACCTGCCGTCGTCCGCATTGATGCCGCTCGTAAGATTGTGAACGAGGTGCCCGATGCTTTGCAAAGCCCTTTGTTCAAGAAGTTCTTTGGAGGGGAACTGCCAGTCCCTAGAGAACGGGTAGAACGAGGTACGGGTTCAGGATTCATTCTGTCAGGAGATGGGCGGCTGCTGACAAATGCCCATGTTGTTGCCGGAACCGATACGGTAGAAGTGACCTTAAAGGACGGGCGGACATTTGAGGGAGAGGTCGTTGGTTCTGACCCGGTGACCGATGTGGCTGTGGTTAAGATTAATGCCAGTGGTCTTCCTTCTGTTCGCCTTGGTCGGTCAGATAATCTGGTGCCTGGACAGTGGGCGATCGCGATCGGTAATCCCCTTGGGCTGGACAACACCGTCACCGCAGGCATCATCAGTGCCACTGGACGATCCAGTTCTCAGGTTGGTGTTCCCGATAAGCGGGTCAGCTTTATTCAAACGGACGCCGCCATTAATCCCGGTAACTCAGGTGGCCCCTTGCTCAACGACCGGGGGGAAGTGATTGGCATTAACACGGCAATTCGGGCAGATGCCCAGGGACTTGGGTTTGCCATCCCGATTGAAACGGCGAAAAGAGTGGCGGAACAGCTTTTCGCGAAAGGACGGGTCGAGCACCCCTATTTGGGGATTCAGATGGTGGATCTGACAGCCGCCTTGCGGAAGGAAATTAACGAAGATAGTGGCTCAAACTTCCGGGTGAATCAGGATGAGGGAGTGCTGATCGTCAGAGTCTTTGACGGTTCTCCGGCGGCTCGTGCAGGAATTCAGCAAGGAGACATCATTCAAAAAATTGACGGCAAGCAGGTTAAAACAGCGGGAGACGTTCAGGCCAGGGTTGAGAGTAGTGCGATCGGGTCAACCCTGCAGGTGGAAATCAATCGCAACGGCCAGATTCGTACGATTCAGGTAAAGCCCGCCGCCTTTCCAGCCAATAATAATTCATAAGCAATGACGAATCCAGGTATGAAATAGATGCTGTAAGTAGGTAGACATAATTAATTGAAAGCAAGGGGAGTGGGGGCGTTGCCCCCAGGCAGGGGTTTTCACCCCCTCCACCCCCAAAACCATCTTTAACTTAATTGCACCCAGCTACTTATGAAATAGATGCTGTATGCTCGAAACTTCGTTTCAATTCATGCACGCTAATTCATCAATAAGCGAGTGTAGAATTCATCTACAGTTCCGAAGGAGGGCCCTCAATGTCCCAGGACGTCAGCCAATGGTTAGTTGAAATTAAAACCCTCAGGCAACAACTGGCAGAAGCCCATCAAGAGCGTGAACAGGCTTATGCCAGTGCAGCCAATTGGCAGCGTCTTTATGAAACAGAGGCACAGCAACGTCGGGCGGATGCCGCTCTGGCTAAGCAAACGATTGAAAACCTGAAGCAGCATATCCAGCAAATTCAGGGAAGTTCGACTGCTGGAGAAACGGATGCTGATGTCCTATCAACCATCCAGGCAGAGGTGGCAAAACTCAAAACGCCTGAAGAATTGCAGGAAAGGTTAATTCAGGTACTGGCAGAACGCGATCGCCTGCTTGAAGCCCTCAAAACTGAACAAGCTAACCATGCCCAAACCCGCAAAGGACTGACTACGGCTTTGGGAGATGCGATCGATATGCTGTCGAAAAGCAGAGGAGAGGAGTAGGGGTCAGGAACAAGGGACGGGGGGTTCAACTTCTCTCTTTTGCTTTTACCCCTCACCCCTTACGCCTCAATCCCCTCTGAACAACTAACAACTGACTAAATAGGAACACCAGTCACTCCAGCTCCCGGCGTAGAGTTTTCCAGTCTTAATGCCAGCCAGTTCCAGGGACAGCAAATTTACACAGGCTGTTACCCCGGAACCGCAATAAACCAGAATTTCCTCCGCCTGTTTAACCTCTGCCCAGCGCTGGCGTTGTTCAGCGACAGGGCGCAAATATCCCTGAGCATCAGTAGCTTCTTGCCAGGGATAATTCACTGCAGCAGGAATATGCCCTGCAATGGGGTCAATGGGTTCTCGCTCACCCCGGTAACGGTCTCCTTCCCGCGAGTCAACCAGAATCACCTGGGGTAAATCCTTGCGAGCTTTTACCTGGTCAATATCAACGACCAGTTCGGGGCGAAGTTTGGGAATAAACCGGCCAGCCCTGCTCACCGGAACTGCATCCGTCAGAGGGTAACCTGCGGCAACCCAGGCCGCGAAGCCTCCATCCAATACAGCAACCTGGCAATGTCCCAGGTATCGCATCAGCCACCAAAAGCGGGATGCAAATGCCTGGCGAGAATCGTCGTAAGCAACTACCAGCGTGGGTCCTTCCGGCGGGGCTGAGGAGATACCCATGGCTTCCAGTTTTGGGACGAGGGTTTGGGGGTCAGGTAGAGGATGTCGGCCCCCATGTTTGCCAACGGAACCGGCAAGGTCCTGATTCAAATCCAGGTAGTAAGCTCCCGGAATGTGACTGGTCTGATACTGTTGCCGTCCCTGGTCTGGTTGCATCAGGGAGAAACGGCAGTCGGCGATCGCAACCTGAGGGGCATCCAAATGCTCATAGAGCCACGCCGCAGAAACAACCAGAGAATCCATAACGAAATGCCTATTGCTCCTTCAATATCTTTCTATTGTTCCTTCAATATCTTTAAAGAGTCTCTCCAGACGGGTTTTCAAAGTATTTTCTGGATTTGTTGTCTATGAATTTATCTTAAGTTGTACTGGGAGATACATGCTCAATTCTACTGTCCAGTGAGAATTGATAAATCACAATTTACTGGCAGCTTGAAATCTGCAAATCCCTGTGAAGGAATGGTTTTAAGCATTTCAATATCGGCTTGCTCCGCAAAAAAGCCGCGGGATTCTCGTCTTTGTCTGACTAACTAAGGTACTGATAAATATTTATTTCAAATTTATTTCAAACGGTTGATTAGTATGGCGAACTGTCCTTTGTGTTCTGATGTCTTGTTGCGCCATGTTCGTTCGAGTCAGACCTACTGGTTCTGTCGCTGTTGTCGAATTGAAATTTTAGATGGGGCCACGTCTATTGAGGTGGGCGATCGCATCAACTTACGATCATCTTCGGTTCAGGTAATTTCAACTTCTCCGCGATCGCCCCTGATAAAATCAGGCGAAATGCTAGTCCAGTCAACTCTCAACAGTGAGCGTGGATCGATTGATTCGTTGAGCGATCCCCTGACTCGAAGTAGAAGCCAAGCGCCAAAATCGAGAATATAGTGTTCCGTTAGGAAAATTTTGACGGGTCGCAGACCCTCAAAATTCAACCTCTATAAACTCTCTGGGCATTCGCTACCTGTCAAATTTGATTTGACAGAGTACTAGTGACAGAGTACCAGAGCCCTTTTCTCTTCTGACTCCTGGCTCCTTTTTATTCAATGGATGCAATTCTGCCGTTAGTGGATTTCACCCGATTCTGTAAATCGGTCTTGTTCAGGAAGAAGCAATCTCCGTAGAAAACCTGATTTCTCCCTCAAAACTATTGCTCATAATGGACGTACGAAACCTGCTAAACAGTTGTAACTCCTGTCAGTTGTACATCATCAGGTACTTCTACAGCATTCTATCGTGAGATCTGTTCTAGTGAGCCGCATCGATTCCGAACGCCCCAGAGTCCTTATCGTTGACGATCATCCGTCCAGTCGAATGACAGCTGTTGCACTGCTATCAATGGAAGGATACGAGGTTTTGGAGGCAGACAGTGGTCCAGGTGCTCTAGAGTCCGTCATCACTAGCAATCCTGACCTGATTCTGCTAGATGTCATGATGCCTGGCATGGATGGGTTTGAGGTTTGTCGCCGCTTAAAACAAGATGAGCAGACTCGCCTGACTCCTGTTGTCTTTGTCACAGCTCTGGATGATCGCCGGGCCCGTTTGAAAGGCATTGAAGCTGGGGGAGATGATTTTCTGACAAAACCCTTTGACCAGCTTGAACTCTCGGCACGGGTAAAGTCGTTGATTCGCCAGAAGCGACTAAATGAAGATCTGGATCACGCAGAGCAGGTCTTATTCTCTATTGCTCGTACGGTAGAAAGCCGCGACCCCAATACTGGCGACCACTGCGAACGGTTAGTTGAATGGGGTAGGGCATTTGGTGAATTTCTGGGTCTGTCTCGCACCGAAATTCGTGACTTAATGTGGGGAGGGTACCTGCATGACATCGGTAAAGTGGGTGTTCCAGATGCAGTTCTGCTGAAGCCCGGCAAATTGACCCCCGAAGAATGGGCGGTGATGCAGCAACACGTTTTAATTGGGGAGAAGATTTGTCAGCCACTCCGCACGATGCGGGGGGTGGTTCCGATCATTCGTCATCACCACGAACGCTGGGATGGAACGGGCTATCCCGATGGTCTGGTCGGTGATCAGATCCCTTTCCTGGCCCAGGTGTTTCAAATCATCGATATCTACGATGCCCTGACAAGTGAACGTCCCTATAAAAGGGCCTTTATGCCTGAAGAGGCGCTGGCCATCCTCGATGAGGAAACAGCCAAAGGTTGGCGCAATCCCAAGCTGGTTCAACAGTTTAAGGAATTTATTCGTGCTAGCGGGATGAGTGATAGGGACGATTTTGTGGCTTCGGAGAAACTACCACAGACTGTGTGAGCGATCGCCCCTTTTTCCTGATCGGTGCTGAACTATTTTGCTGAACTATCTGTGGAGGCGTTTTACAAAATATCCCGCAGACGGAAACACCATTGCTAGGCCATAACGTTGAAACATAATTGGCGGCCCAGGATACTCTTTCATCCGAAATCGGAAGGTTCTTCCGATTAAACTGGACGATGAGGGCACCAGTTGAGCCTGTCGTAGCGTATAACTAGGAACGGAGGTGAAGGCCGTCGTAGACATCCTTGCTCTGTTAGAAAACGCTGGCTCAGGAGAATATTGATTCAGTGCCAGGTAGACCTAACAAGGTAACGATGGGCGGCGCTAGTCGCCATCATTAGCGACTCAAAAATCATTACGATTTGGGCACTACCCAGTGCCAAAATCAATTGGGTTCAGATCAGTCTAGATATTTAAGAGGTCTAATGGTAACGGTTGCAATTTTGGCGGCTGGGAAAGGAACGCGGATGAAATCTAACCTGCCCAAGGTTCTACATCAAATGGGCGGGCGATCGCTGGTGGAATGGGTACTGAATAGCTGTTCGGAACTCCAACCAGTCCGACGTCTGGTTATTGTTGGCTACCAGGGAGATCTGGTGAGGGAAGCTCTGACAAAATTAGATGACGAAGACCCTTCCTTACCTGAGCTAGAGTTTGTTGAACAACCCGAACAACTGGGAACTGGGCATGCCATTCAGCAACTACTGCCCTACCTGCAAGGCTTTCAAGGTGACCTGCTGATCCTGAATGGGGATGTTCCCCTCCTCCGCCCTGAAACCTTAAAGCATCTCCTGAAAACCCATCGAGAACACCAGGCCCCGGCTACCATTCTGACTGCCCATATGCCAAATCCAAACGGGTATGGGCGAGTGTTTTGCAATGGTCAAAATATTTTGCAGCAGATTGTTGAAGATCGGGATTGTTCCCCCGCCCAAAAACAGAATCGTCGCATCAATGCAGGTGTTTACTGTTTTCGCTGGGTTGACCTGGCAAAAGTGTTACCCAGGCTAACGGCAGAAAATGACCAGAAGGAATATTATCTGACAGATGCGGTTAATTTCCTTGATCCAGTGATGATTGTAGATGTGGAAGATTATCAGGAAATTTTAGGGATTAACGATCGCAAGCAACTGGCCACAGCCTACGACATTCTGCAAATGCGGATTAAAGACCAGTGGATGACGGCGGGTGTAACATTGATTGACCCTGATAGCATCACGATTGATGATACCGTCCAGTTAGAGCCCGATGTGGTGATTGAACCCCAGACTCACCTGCGGGGTAAGACTTTGATTCGGTCCGGTAGCCGGATTGGCCCTGGAAGCCTGATTGAGAATAGCCAGATTGGGAGGCAGGTAACGGTTTTATATTCTGTCATTGCCAACAGTACGATCGCCGATGGTAGCCAGATTGGTCCCTATGCCCACTTTCGGGGTCCGGTAGCAATCGGAAGTCGTTGCCGGATTGGTAGCTTTGTGGAAATTAAAAATTCAACCTTTGGCGACAAAACAAATGTTGCCCATCTGTCTTATATCGGCGATGCAACGATTGGAAACCAGGTCAATATTGGTGGTGGCACGATCACCGCTAATTATGATGGCTTCAAGAAGCATCGCACCACCATTGGCGATCGCACCAAAACGGGAGTCAATAATTCCCTCGTCGCACCCATCACAATTGGGGAAGATGTGATTATTGGTGCAGGCTCCACCATTACCGAAGATGTCCCCGACGATTGTTTGGCTCTGGGGCGTGCTCGTCAGGTGATCAAGCCAGAACGGGGCGTAAAGTCGAGATTGCACCAATCTTCGAATGCTTGATTCTGCTGTTGGTTTGACACCAAATCCTTTTGAAGTTCTAACTTCTGACTCCTGACTCCTGGCTCCTGTCTTCTGTATCCTTAAAGAGAGAACGGAGAAAAAATCATGCAGTCAGGTTGGCGAGTCGGCTCAATTTTTGGTATTCCTCTCTATATCGATCCTTCCTGGCTGATCGTGCTGGGGCTGGTTGCGTTGCAAATGGGCTTGCCGCTCCAGAGTAGTTTAGGGATTGCGGCCTATGTGATTGGTATCGTGATGGCACTGCTGCTGTTTGGCTCTGTTCTGTTGCATGAACTGGGTCATAGTCTGGTAGCGAAGGCTCAAGGGATCAAGGTGAATGCCATCACGCTGTTTTTATTTGGTGGGATTGCGTCGATTGATCAGGAATCGAAGACTCCGGGAAAAGCATTTCAGGTGGCGATCGCCGGTCCGGTCGTCAGTATTACCCTGTTTCTGATACTTTTGGGGCTATCCACCCTGCTCCCTATGGCACCGATTCCCCTAAGAGAACTCGTCTGGACCCTGGCCAGAATTAACCTGGTGCTGGCCCTGTTCAATCTCATCCCAGGGCTACCTTTGGATGGGGGACAGGTTCTCAAAGCGGCTGTATGGAAGGCAACTGGAAGTCGGTTTAAGGGGGTTCGCTGGGCTGCTACGTCAGGTAAGGTACTGGGTTGGCTGGCAGTCATCCTGGGATTAGGTTCCCTGTTTCTACTGCAATCGGGACTGGGATTGTGGATTGCATTTCTGGGTTGGTTTGGGGTACAAAATGCCAGCAGCTATGACCGCGTCACCGATTTGCAAGAAATCCTACTTCAATTGAAAGCAAGCGATGCCATGACACGAGAATTTCGAGTTGTGGATGCGGACATGACCCTGCGCCAATTTGCGGATGATTACCTGTTGAACCAAGTGGGGCCATCCCTGTATTTTGCAGCATCTGACGGGCGTTACCGGGGAATGGTCATCGTAGATGACTTAAACTATGTCGAACGCAGCGAGTGGGAAACCCAGACCCTTTATCGAATTATCAAACCACTGACTGAAATTCCGACTCTGGAGGAAGCCAGCCGATTGGTAGACGTGATTCAAACAATGGAATCCAAGCAGCTCTCTCAAATTACGATTTTGTCTCCTGCTGGAGCAGTGGCTGGGGTGATTGACCGGGGAGATGTGGTGCGGGCAATCGCTCAGAAAATGAATATCCCTATCCCCGAAGCCGCTATCAAGCAAATTAAACAAGATGGCCATTACCCACCTGGTTTTCAATTGGGAGCCCTGGCCCAATCCGCCGCAGAAGGAGCAGAGGAAGCCGGTGACAGGTAAGATTCAGGATTCAGGAGGGGAAGGAGTGGATGTCACTAACAACTAACAACCAACAGCTAACAACTGACCTTCACCCTATCACTCCCCTTACTCCCTACTCATCCACCCATTTACACTCCCACTCGCCCACTCATCCACTCCTTTCCCCTGCCTCCCACTGTAGTAACTGGCAATAAGCGCAATCATCAACCACCAGAGCGTGTTGATTTCAGGACGGTAGAGTACTGTGTCAAACAAGCCATGCCCCAGCATCCCAACCAGGCTTGCGAGCGCCGCAATTAGCCAACATCCCTGACGGTCGGCAAGCTCTCGCAGTCGAGTTAGTTGAATCCAGCCCTGGGTAAAGGTTACGAGCAATAGCCAGAGAAAACAGGCGAGTCCAATGAGCCCAGTTTCAACGGCCACTTCCAGAATCACGGAGTAGGCACTCAAGGCAGAAAAGCGGGGGCGCTGGTAGAGCGGGTAAATCCGGTTGAAGGCGGTATTACCGGGACCGATGCCTAGAATGGGACGGTCCTTAATCATCTCAATCACTGACATCCAGACGTTGATGCGGAAGTTGTTACTACTATCGCCACGACCGAGAAACATGCTACTGACGCGATCGCGCAATGGCTCCAATACCAGAACGCCCAACACAATCGCGCCAACAAACCCACCCAACGCAAGAGGTAATGCCCAGATGCGCCAGAATTTGGGCAGGTAGTTGCTCCACCAGTAGATCAGTAGAAATAGCAGCACGATTCCTAAACATACAAAGCCAATCCAGGCCCCCCGACTGTCAGTGAAATAGAGGCAGGCTAGATTCAGCCCCAACATAAACACAGCCAGTAACTTAGGTCCCCAATGCTGCCATGCGAAAATAGCAACCAGACTAAAGGCGATCGCAGGCAGAAGGTACCCCCCTAGCAAATTAGGGTTGCCCAGATAGCTGTAAACCCGTTCCTTATTGGCCGTAGGAGAAGTCGGATCAACCCAGTTAGCTAATTGCTTAACCCCATAAATCTTTTGATAGATGCCGTAGCTGCTGACCAGCAAGGCGACATGCAGGTAAATTCCAATGACCCATGAGCGAACACGGGGCGATCGCAGCACCCGCGCCATCAATGCAAAAAATAGTAAGTACAGCGTCAGCTTAGACCAGCCTACAAACGCCAGCTTTTTCACAGGAGACAGCGCCGTTGCCACCGTTGCAATGCTCCAGTAAAGCAAGACCAGCAGGTGAATGGGGGTATTAGGCGACGGGCGATGGGCAACAGGCGACAGGGAGGATTCCTGACCCTGGTCGGTTGTCCGTTGGCGATCGCGATTCTCTACCTCCCAATCATCTGAAATGGTCAACAACACCCAATAAGCGCCACAGGCAATCAGCAAAATGCCAATCAATGTGTTGGAAATAAAGGGAGCCAGACCAAAAACCAGACACACCAGCCCCGCTCCAATCAGGTCAGCATATTGCATCAATCGGCTGTCCTTTCGCCAACTCCGTAACAGCCCCACCAGACGATGCAGGTAACTGGTACTCCACCACTGCTGTAGGGGCAGCGTAGATAGGGTTAATCGTTGCCAGAAAGAATTCATAGGCGATCGCGACTCCGAATTAGCCACTGGCTCATTTTAGGGGACACCCAACACTTTTTGGCAGGGGGGAGAGGTCATTGTTGGTTGTTAGTTGATAGAGGGGGGAAGATGAAAACTCAAAACTCCTCCACCCTCCCACTCCTTTTCCTTTCCGGAATGAACCCACCCCATTCGGTAATTACTAAACAGCAGGAAATCATCCATCCTGAAATAACTTCTAGGATAATAATAGGAGCCTGAGCCCAAGGGTGCGTGGTAAGAGGCGATTCAACCTCAAGCCTCAACTTCTAACTCCTCCTGAAGAGATTGGTTCCTGCACTGCCTATGAATTCAGTCTCTTTGTCTCCTGGCTCCTGGCTCCTGCTCCTCTCCCAATAAAGTCCACTTGGCTCTCCTGAGAGTTTGGTGATAAGCGGGGCTTATCACCAAAGCAAAATCAATATTTCAGGGATTTTGTTTGAGATGAAAGAGTAGCATAAGCTACTCTTTCACCGGCAAGCTGGGAGAA
>JAIMBL010000164.1 GCA_023511615.1 Leptolyngbyaceae cyanobacterium HOT.MB2.61 | reverse complement strand
TATCCGGCTCTCCTGAGAGTTTGGTGATAGGCAAGGCTTATCACCAAAACAAAATCAATATTTCAGGGATTTTGTTTTAGATAAAAGAGTAGCGTAACCTACTCTTTTATCGGCAGGCCAGGAGAACCTGACTCCCTTATTTTTATTGGTGACGCTGTGCGTCGTTCATGATGGCTATTGACTTATTTCTTTTGTTATGGCGGTAGTCATTGTCGTTAGGACGGGGTGTAGAGGTGAAACTCCTGGCTGGAGACTTCGCCCCCACTCCCTCTCGAATTCCAATGTCCTAATGCACCTGCATAGAGCTATAGAAAACCACAGGTCATAAATCTTACGACAAACTCCACGACAGCAAATCAGTGCGCTAGGCTAGCAGTACTGGATTCAACAAGACCTATGAAGATTAACTGGTCCCGGCTGGTTGCTGCATTGGCAGTTTCGGTAAGTACTTTTGGAGTGGTCAACATTCCTGGACAGGCGGTGCAGTTATCGGATGGAACAGTTGCCTTTACAGGCGCACCCAGGTTAGAGGGAGCATCCGCATCTCAGTCGGCTGCTTATTTCTGGGGTTCGTGGTATTCCTTTACTATTACCCTGCCTGAGAATGCGGGTGAACCGTTGCAAAAGGTCGCGATTTCCCAGGAAGATAACGTCTCTTACGCACACTTCGATCTCAGAAAAACGGAAGCCTATGAGGGCACTCGCCGTCGTTCTGGGAGGAGACTGCCTATTCAAGATGTCACGCTGGATCCCAATAAACGATTAATCACCGTGCTGTTTGATCCACCGGTTTCCCCTGGAAAAACCATCACGATTGAACTGTATGCTGATCGCAACCCCTATGCTGGTGGTGTTTACCTGTACGGTGTCACTGCCTTCCCTGCTGGAGAAAAAGCGCGAGGCCAGTTCCTTGGGTTTGGACGCATTCACATCTATGACAGTTACGACACGATCTTTTTTAGAGGCCCATTTCGCCGCTGGCATTAGCAGTTGGGTCGCTGGATGCAATATAGTGGGTGGTCAGAGAAGATCGATCCCCGTCAGTACAGTTAAGTGTTTCAGTACAGTTTTCAGTACAGTTAAGTGTTTGAGTTGATGGTACTCAATGCCCTTGAGGAGAGTTTCTCGAAAGCGTTTTGGTGACAATTGTTTTCTACGGGACTGGCGGGACTCGAACCCTCGACCTGTCGCTTAGGAGGCGACCGCTCTATCCAACTGAGCTACAGCCCCAGATTTCATTGCAATCATAGCACCTCACCGGATTGCCATTCCTCGTTCCAGGTTCCGCCACCGACTTCCAGTCCACAGAGATTACTGTGAGCCTGAAGTAAGAGATGGTGAGATTTTGCTGAGGGCGCGATCGCACTATCACCAGATGTCTCCTGGAAAGGGTTGCGCTGCCACAATCGCACCTGCACCTGCCCGCGGGTTGTGTCCCGGCAGGCAAACGCTAATCCCTGAGTGGTGGGAACGCGCACCAAAGTGCCTGGATGGGTTGTTGTACCAATCACTTCAACCGCAAATGCATAATTTTCTGCCGAGATGCGCCATTCACCCCAGGGAGCAACCTTCCAGCAAACCGTTGAGTTCCAGGGAGCAAATTCATAAAACTTGCCCTGGTAGTGAATTCCAACCATCCCGACTGACTCCATCCACCACAGGACCCTGCGCTTTCCGCCCACTGCTGTTAAAGCTAGATCGGTAGCATTTTCAAAGCAATTACAGTTCAACCAAAACCACTTCTGAGGAAACGCGCCACCCCAATTTTTCTCGCTGTAGGCAGGAGCACGATTGAACTCGTAGCGCTGGCCGTTCCATTCAATCCAGCCGGTGGCTAACCCATGCGCCATCAGAACCTGCCAGCCGGGTTCAAAAATCTGGAACGAAGACAACCAGCCCGCGGTCGATCGCTGCGGGCTGTGGACATCTCCCCAACCGTAGACAGGTTCAACCTGATATTGCCAGCGGGCTGAAAGGCCGGAAGGTTCCTTTAATGTACCCTGATGCCAGGTCGCCGTTACTTGATAACCCTCTTCGAGCAGGGCATCAAATTCACCAGGGGGTAAATAACCGGGTTTGAGGGTCGAGATAGCTGGATGCTGGATGCTTTTGTTCCTGGATTTCAGTTTGCCCCAGTGCCCCAGTCCCAGTTGGTGCTGCCAGGCCCAGAAGGTTTTGACCTGAGGAAAGGTGCGGCAGAGATAGTGATCCGCTGGGCCAAGGATTTGAGCCGCCCCGCCACTGTAGCGGTTTCCTCCCCTGGGATCTTCAATCGAATACATGAAGGCAAAGGAATCTCTCAACTCTGGTAGTGTGACCCGGAAGTACCAGCCTTCAAAGAAGGGGCGATCGCCACCCTGCCAGTGAAAACCACTGTGGGGAGTTTGCAGGGAGCGGGGATCAGCCTGAAGAAATGGTTGCAAGGTCGCGAGCAAGAACCCTACTCTGCATCGCCCAGTTCGCGATGAATGGAAAAAGAGCCTGTCAGCACGTCTTCCATTTCCATCCGCTGCTCCATCTGACGCAGGAAGTAGCCTGTCATCATGGCGGAGGCGAGTAACCCAGCCAGGTTATCCCGGTCGGTCGTAATTTTGACATTAAACGCCTCAGAAGGCAGCATTCCTACCAATCCCTGAACGTTGTGGGAAATAATTTGCTTGACTTCGGGCGTCACAGACTTTGCCACCTGAGCTAATACCTCAGGCGGTTGATGCTGAAGATACTTCAGTAACGGGTTTCCGTCCTGTTCTTCCGTTTCAGTTCCAAAGAAATCTGCGCTGTCAGAGTTAAAAACCATGGAGATTCCGATATCCTTTCTGAACTATTCTGACACTTCTCACTCTAACTTCAACTGGTTATTGGTTGTTGGTTGTTGGTTGTTAGGGCTCTCCTGAGAGTTTGATGATAAGCGATGTTTATCATCAAAACAAAATCAATATTCCAGGGATTTTGTTTGAGATGAAAGAGTAGCGTAAGCGACTCTTTCACCCGCAAGCCAGGAGAACTGTTGTTAGTTGTTAGAGAATCGGGAATGGGTAGAGGGTAGATGATCATCCACTCCCTCACTCCCTTACTCCCTCCCCCCTCTACTCTCAACAAGATCAGGTTTTGGACTTTAGAATTTGCTCAAACTCTGGGGGAAGCTGGTGAAGTTGAAAGTATTGGTGAAATTTGTCAGTGACCTGTAACCAGTAGGAGCGCCCATCGGATTGCCTTCGCTTTCGGACGAATCCCAGTTCAACAAGTTCCTGAACGTGTTGATAGGCACCGGAACCACGCAGATCCACCAGATCCGTTTGGGAAATGGGGCCTTTGAGGGCGATCGCGGCCAATGTCCTCAGCGCTCCAACTCCCAGATCTGCCGGAACCAGAGTCTGCACTAAATGATGAAAGGTTTCTCGCAGTTGCAAAGTATAACCATCAGGTGTTTCCACCACTTCGAGAGCACTGTCCCGCCGGGCGTAGTCTTCCATCAACTCAATCAGCCCTTCCTCGACGGTGTCGCGATCGCACCCGGCAAACTCAGCAATTTCAGCAATAGTGAGCGGCTGTGCTTTGAGGTAAAGAATGGCTTCAATGGTGCTAGCAAAACGGGGCATAGGCACTGAAGATGCAAAATCAGAAATATAGCTATAGCCACTAGGCTCAGGACGGAGTGCGGGGGTGAACCCCCTGGCTGGCGGCGAAACCTCCTTTTAGACTCAGTATCCTGAACAACCTGGGGAGCTATAAAAAACAAAGAGCGATTTATCCATTTTGCATTTTTAATTTTGTTTATCCTGCATTCAATCCAGGTTTCTCCCCGTCAATTCCACAAAAATGTCTTCCAAATTCGATGGTCTGACCATCATGCCCATTTTGTTGGGTTGTTGATCAAGATAGGAGTTGGCAGCTTCCAGGGTTGGGAAAAATTTGTAGTCCCAGCGGTCCTGCATTTGCTTCATCACCAACCCTTCCCCGTGCTTCTGGCGAAATTCTTTCAAGGTGCCAAGTTCAATCAGCTTGCCGCCATCCATAATCCCAATTCGATTGGGGACCGCTGATTCGCTGAAGGTGGAATCACAGAGATACTCCACCTCATCCATATAGTGCGTGGTCAACAGGATGGTCATTCCCTGCCGATTCAGGTCGCGGATGATTTCCCAGAGGCGGCGGCGGGTCTGGGGGTCAAGTCCCACCGTAGGCTCATCCAGGAATAAAACTTCTGGCTGGTGCAGTAAGGCTCTGGCAATTTGAAGACGGCGTTTCGTTCCACCGGAGAGGGTTTTGACCGGATCATTCCGACGCTCCACCAGATCAACATACTCTAACCAGCGGTCAATTTCTTGTTGGCGCTGCGGATTAGGGATATGGTGTAAGCGACCGTGAAATTCCATGTTTTCCCAGACCGAAAGGTCATTATCAACGCTGGTCTGCTGCAAAACAACCCCAATTCGCCGCTTAACCTGCAACGGATGTTTTACCACATCGTATCCAGCCACCCAGATTTCTCCCTGGGAAGGCCTGGTCAGAGTGGTCAGCATCCGGATCGTGGTGGATTTGCCCGCTCCGTTGGGTCCCAACAAACCAAACATCTCTCCCGACTGAATTTCAAAGGAGAGGTCGTTTACAACCGGAACCCTGTTGTAGTGCTTATAGACGTTTTGAAGAGAAACCGCAACGCTCATGAGGGCGATCCCGATGGGCAAAGCAAAGGGGAGATTACTTAAAGTAACGTACCATTCCTGCCCTCACCTAACATCTTTATAAATTAAGGCAGCTTTTCCCAGGCGGCGGCGACAATTTCGCTGAGCCACTGGCGCTGTTTTCTATCCAGCAAAGCATCGTCTGCCAAAACTTCTGCCATCAGTTCATCCAGAGATTGTCCACTGGAGCGGGCAACCTGAACAACACCGGCGATCGCCGCTGCAATCAGTTCCTCGCTCACAGGATTTTGTCTGAGAGCAACGACTTCTTGGGGATTCGCTGGAATAGGATAGTTCATGGCGGACTTAATACTACAGGTGAAAACTGTCCTGATAAATATGAGAGACTTGTAACGTTTTTTGTCTAATCGTGTTTTGTAGTTTAGCGCATTTTAAGACTTTCTTAACTGAATTGTTTCAGCCATTCACAGGAGTTTTGCGAGCGGAATGAAGGAGATTCTCTATCTTGAGGTGCCTACCCCTGCAACTGAAGAGGTCAGACACTGGTTACAAATTGATTTTGACCCTGGAGCCGGAGAAAAGGTTCATACCCAGAGCGGCATCCGATTACGGTTCTTCGAAACTACACCTCAACCTGCCCTCATTCCTGAAAACTCCAGGAGTCAATGTAACGAACTCTCAATATTTACCTGGTCTCTCCAACGCACCACCTACCTCAAGGTATTTCGCTGGGCAGAGATTTCTCTCCCTCAGGAGAAGCAAATCTTGCAGCGCCTGACGGCAGGCATTGCGCATCAGTTTCCCAATCGCTATCCCGCCCCTCCAGTAGTTGACCTGTCACAACAGTCGATCTTTTCTGCTTTAGCCCTCCATTACCCCCTCACGGTTAAGTACTTTCAGAAAATGCCGAATGGGGAGTACGATCTGACCCGCGCTTACTGGTGGGAGCAGCGCTGGCGAGAAGGCGTGAGGAATCCGAAGCAGCCGAAGCCAGTAATCTTTAAGGGGCGGGGACAGGCGACAGGTGACGGGCGACAGGAAGGTGACCATCCTTCAGATAACTCCTCTTCCTTATCATCCTCTCCTTACGACTTGATCTACATTGGGGGTGCCCTCGGCGTCATCCATGCGGCGGTGATGGCCCGATTGGGCTACCGGGTGCTTCTGGTTGAGCGGTTGCCCTTTGGCCGCATGAACCGGGAGTGGAATATTTCTCGCAGTGAGTTTCAGAGTTTGATTGATCTGGGGCTGTTTAACCAGGCCGAGTTTGAGAGCCTGATTGCACGGGAATATACAGATGGGTTTCACAAGTTTTTTGATGCCAACAATCCTCCCCTGGCAAAGGCCCCGGTGCTACATACGCCGACTGTACTGAATGTGGGTCTGGATGCGGAAAAACTGCTACGGGTCTGTGGTGAGAAACTGCGGGAAGCGGGGGGAGAAATTTGGGATGAAACCGAATTTCTGCGAGCAAATGTTGACCTGGAAAGGGTTACTCTTCAACTCAAGCACCTGCCAACGGGGGAAATGCGAGTGGCCTCTGGAAGACTGCTGGTAGATGCGATGGGAACGGCCTCTCCGATCGCCTGGCAACTGAATGGTGGGCGTGCCTTTGATAGCGTTTGCCCAACGGTGGGAGCAGTGATTTCCAGTGGATTTGAGCCGGGGGTGTGGGATGCCCGCTATGGCGATGTGCTGAATAGTCATGGGGACATTTCCAGGGGGCGGCAGTTAATTTGGGAACTGTTTCCAGCGGAAGGGGAGGAGTTGACCTTTTACCTGTTCCATTACCATCAGGTGCATCCAGACAATCCTGGCTCGCTACTGGAAATGTACGAGGACTTTTTTACCATCCTGCCCGAATATCGCCGCTGCGACATGGATCGGTTGGTCTGGAAGAAGCCAACCTTTGGTTACATTCCAGGACATTTCAGCACCAGTGGCCGCGATCGCCGGGTTGCTTTTGATCGGTTGATTGCGATCGGCGACGCTGCCTCGCTCCAATCTCCCCTGATTTTTACAGGCTTTGGCTCGCTCGTTCGCAATCTGCCACGCCTGACTCACCTGCTTGATACCGCGCTCCGCCATGACCTGCTCACAGCTAATCATCTGAACCAGATTCGGGCCTATCAGAGTAATGTTGCTGTCACCTGGTTATTTTCTAAAGGGATGATGGTACCGACGGGACGAAACATTCCCCCAGAGCGGATTAACGCTATGCTCAATACCTTTTTCGGCATCCTGGCAACAGAACCTCCTGCAATCGCAGAAGCGTTCATTAAAGACCGGGTAGACTGGCTTTCCTTCAACCGAATGGCCCTCAAGGCCGCCTGGAAAAATCCGGCCCTCCTCCTCTGGATCTGGGATCTGGCTGGCCCCAAAGATATGCTGCGCTGGTTGGGTAGCTATCTGGACTTTAGCGTCAGTGCCTTTATCAGTGCCCTGTTGGGTAGCTGGTTCCCCCATTTCCTGAAACAGATTCAGCCCTGGTTAGAACCCCGTTTTCCCGGACTCTGGCTATGGCTGCTGGCTCAGAGTTATGCATTTACCGATGGGGTAGGACAACCTCAGGCAGTAGGCGATCTCAGTAAAGCCATCCAACCCAAACAGGACACTTATAGAGAGAGATTACAAGACTCTCTGGGGGCAGGAAGAAAAGGATAAGGACAACGCTCTACCGCGCTTTGGGAAACGTGGGTAAATCAACGGCAGCCAGGGATTTTAGCTTTCTCGATGAACGCAGAGGGTAGACGACTGGAGAAGGCCAGCTTGCCGAAAGCAAATCGTTACTGGCAGAGGGATTGCTAGATCCCGGCCCTGGCTTGTCTAGCTTGCTGGAGGTAGCAACTGCTGCGGGTTGAGCCTCTTTCTGGCTATCCTCGGTCGGGGTCGGGGGAGGAACCGGGCGCAGATGGCTACTGCGGGGTTGCCTGTCAGAACGAGACGACCAGGCAATAAGTTCCAGCGGCTTTTTACTGCGGGCAGTTGGCTCATCTCCTTTGCCAGGTTGACCAGAAGCAGAACTGGAGTCAGGCGGTAAGTCACTCATGGCCAGATCTTCAGGTGCAGTCAGATTTTCAGGCACCGGAGAATCATCCGCCACCCCAACTGTTTCCACCGACGTTGACGAAGACTCGGCAGGTTGCGGGTTGCCAGTAACTGGAGGATCAATCAGTTTTGCCAGGTCATCCCAGAGCGAGTTGTCGGAGGAGGAAGACTGCCCCCACCGGAAAGCTTCGAGGGGATTGCCCAACTCATCGGAATCCAGCGGAACTGCTGCCAGCATCTGGAGCAGTTTTTCATCGGCTGGCGGTGTGGAGGATGCTTGAGCCGAGTTTGCTTGAACGTCGTTAGAGTTGGTGTTCTCAGATTGCAAGAATGGGCTGAGATCAAAGATGTCACTGGAGGGCTGTCCGTCTTCGATTGGATAGGATGGCTCCGTCGAGGCATCTGAAAAGAGTTGGTTCACCCAGGCTGTGGTCGCCTGCGGATCCTTCGACTCCCTCAACGGATTCTGGAATGCAGTATCTACATTGGGCCTGTCTGCTTCATTACCTGTGTTAGGATGCAGCAGCTTAGACAAGGGCCTGGGCAAGTCGGCACTGCTGGTATCAGTTGTATTTGGCTGAGCTTCGGATGCGGCTGACCAGGGACGCACTGGTTGATTCTTGGGTGCCAGGACTTGGGATAGAGCAGAGGGGGGAATAGAAACGGTTGGAATGGATGGATGATCCTCCAGATTGAGGAGCTGGCTGTACCTCCGGGCGGGAGGCATTTCCAGGCATTTCTCCAACGCTGCTTTGAATTGGAGGGTTTGCTGTTGCTGGCGATGGAGGCGCGTCCGCAAATCGCGGCAGGTATTTTCCGCTTGCAGAAGTTTTTGCACCTGCTCGTTATACCGCTGCTGAGCCAGGGCACAATCCCGTTCCAGTTGGGCAATGCGCTCCTGACTGCTCTCTAATTGCTCTGTTAAAGTCTCTACCAGAATGCGCTGACGTTGAGCCGATTGCCTGGAGATGTCAAGTTCTTTCAGGAGGTCGTTGACTCGTTCCTGGGCAGCTGCCAGTTCCTCCGCCTGCTGGGTTTCTGAAATGGCAGGTGGCAGAGGTTCGGTGGACGCGGTGTGAAGAGACCGGGCAAGCTCTAATTGCAACTCGATTTGCTGTTGGGTCAGGTCTTGTTCGAGTTCGACGATGCGATCGCGCAGCACTCTGTTTTCTCGCTGAAGCCGCTGGAACTGCACAGAAAATTCTTCGGGTATCGCTGGCTGGGCTTCCTGAACGGGGGGAGCGATCGCCTCCATTTCTTGACTAGAAGCATCTCCCAGAGTTGCCAAAGATGAAAGCACCTCAGGGTCAGCATCGGAAGTCATTGAGCAGACAGTTTCCTCCGCCTTAGGAATAGCATCCACACTCATGGCACCCGGAAAATCCAGCGTTTGCCATCCCTCATCACCAGAATCTTCTGTGGTGGCAGACTCCGATGCTTGAGCAACCGCATCAGAAGGGATGGCGGGAGCCGTCTCGGCAGATTCAGATAAATCGGAATCGTTATTGAGGCGTTCAGCTCTACTCATAACTCTAATCCTGCAGGTGAGAAATCCTTAAGCGCTACGCCGTATGGCGATAATCATCATATACCCAGTTTCTAAATCGGTTCGCTGAATTTACCAGGCTAAGCAAAGAGGCAACTCTATTGAAACTTAGTAGGCATCGTAATATTGCAGTTGAATTCTTCATTTCGTATCACAGAAGCTTTGGTTACAGCGATTTTGTTAGACAAATACACATTTCAAGGGGCTGGGGATTAGGGGCCAGTAGCTAGTGAGGGGTGAAGCGTTTAAGTTCTGAGCTGCGTAAACCAACCCCACCACCTACGGCACCTGCCCTTACCAGGGAAAGGTTGGGAGGGGTCAGAATTATGTGCACCTCACAGAGAATTGGGATGCTCTTTTCTTCCTTCGTCTCTTCTACAGCGTCGCCAGTGCCTTCTGCAAAACTTCCTGATGAATCAATGCCCGATCAACCAGGAATTGAATTTGGTCGCCTGAAAGGGGAGAACCGTTGGCATATTGCTCAATCCAGGTTTGGCTGATCAGGTTCGGATTGTCTGGAATGGCGGACAGTTCCCATCCGGGAAGGGACAGGTCTTGCATAAGCTGGCTGACTTTGGGGTCGTAGCTGAGGGCGAAGCAGCGACACTCTTCGGCGGCAGCCATGATCAACCCATGAAAGCGCATGGCGATCGCCATCTCGACTCCCCGGAACACTCTCTTGAGTTGCTGCGGGTCTTCCAGAGTGATAATCTGGTTCGGTCCGGGAAGGTGAGGTTGAATCGTTTGGGCGATCGCCAGATCCTGGCTTTTTTGAAACGGCACCAGCAGAATGCAGGTTTGGGTTGCCTTCTGAAAATCGATCAGAGCCTGGGTCAGCACGGCCAGTTTGTCAGGTGTCAGCAAGGGGTGGGGACGCAGGTTTACAGCGACTCTGGGGGCAGGTAAATCCCACAGTCCGCTAACAGATTTGGACTCCATTGCCCACACCGGATCGGGAGCCAGAGTAAAGGAAATGCCCCAGTCGGCCAGATATTTGGCGGAACCGCGATCGCGGACACTCACCGCCGTACAGCGTGCAAAAGTCTGTCTGGCAACCCAGCGAGTGAGGGGCCGTTGCAGTGGGCCAATTCCCTGCGCCCAGGCGATGGTTTTCAATCCCAGCATTTGAGCCAGCTTCATCAAACCCGTGTAGTAAAGCGGACTCACCGCGCTGGTCGCATCCTGAATTAAACTACCACCTCCCCAGATAAACACCTGGGACTGCCGAAAGGCTTGCAGGAGCGCACGTGGGTCTTTACGGTTGATAGCATTGACCCGGTAGCGATTGCGGGTCTGCTGGGGATTACCCGACAGCACCAGAGGCCTGACGTGCTGTGGCAACATTTGTAATAGCGATGCTAATAGGGCTTCATCCCCCCCATTGCCCTGACCGTAGTAGCCGCACAAAATCGCCTGAACTGTTCCCATAGTGTTGAGTTTTAAGGTATGAGTTCTAAGTTAAAGGAATGTGTTACCAACTCATAACCGCTCCTTCCTCTTCCCCTCATCTGCTCCTCCCTTTCCCCCCTACTCCCCTATTGCCATGCACGCTCTCTCCATCCCCACCTGGGTCATTCACACTTCAAGCGTGATTGAATGGGTTGCTGCCATCTGGTTCATCTGGCTCTATGGTGAAGTGACTGGCAACCGCGCCTGGTTTGGTTTTGCTCTGGCGATGCTACCCGCATTAGTTAGTGCCATGTGTGCCTGCACCTGGCATTTCTTTGACAATGCCCCATCTCTAGAATGGCTGGTCACCCTACAAGCGACGATGACAGTGGTAGGGAATGTAACGTTGATGCTGGCGGCCTGGTGGTTGTGGCGGCAGGGAAAATCGGACCGCGAACGGGAGACAGGCGGAGGATTTGGAGCGATCGCCCTACTATTTCTGCTCTTCCCTGACCTTCCTATCTCGAAGGATTCGCTCTTTGCAATTTCTTTGTTTCCCTACCTGGCTTTTCTGTGGTTTCTGACTCGCTCCCAGCAAGCGCCTCGGCTGGCACTGATCGGGTTTTACATGACACTGGTTTTTGTTGGAGTCGCCATTCCAGCGGGCATTTATGCCAAGGTTGCCTATGGTGAAAGCCTGGCCAATGTGGACTGGCTGCATGGCAGCGCTGAGTCTTTTTTAACACTTTCAAACATCTTGATTGTATTAGGCTTTCGCCAGGCAATTGTAGAGCAGCGGCGAGAATCGAATGAAGGTGTTAAGTAGGTAGACATAATGAATTGGAAGGAAGGGGAGTGGGGGCGTTGCCCCCAGGCAGGAGGTTTCACCCCCTCCACCCCCAAAACCATCTTTAACTT
>JAIMBL010000163.1 GCA_023511615.1 Leptolyngbyaceae cyanobacterium HOT.MB2.61 | reverse complement strand
CCCCCCCCCCCCCCCCCCCTTTTTTTTTTTCAACCAGAACCCGGCATACGACATCCGCCTCGGGCTCGTGGGCTCGTATATGTTTAAAACTTACCAAAATCTCAGAGATTTTTCAGAGATTTTAACGTCAAACTGCCCCTCTGATTTACCTCGACGCTTAAACCTCCAAGGTTTGCGAACTGAATATTAAATCCATCATTACAAACGGATGTGAATATTACTATGACAAACTGCCCTTGCTGTGGATATCCCCTAGTGCGGTGTTTTCACCGCCATCAAACCGTTTTATTTTGTCGCCACTGCTGGCAAGAGATGCCCGATCTGGCACTACCGAATAACTACTCATTACTCAAACGGCGATCGCTGGAGCACTTTGCTCAACCATCGATTACATCCCATCTTGTGTTGGCTTCATAGGAGATTTCCAGAAACCCAAACGCCCATACAGATACAGGCGCAGGTAGATAGTTGAAGCAGCACATGACTTCTGATTACAGCAATTTTCACTTGATTAAACCACGCCACTCCCAACTCCCTACTTCCCATCTTGCACTGTGGTTTATTTGTCCGAAAATAGCTTTATACCAATTTTGTATGAAGCTGCATAAAATCCTTGGACTTATAATCCTTGTCTAGTCCGGCTTACTGCCCTCCCGTATATTATGCAGCTTCACAATGATTTGGTATTAAGTATCAATCCCAACCGCAAATACGACACAGCAAGAGTACCTTTGCAAATGACGCAACCTCTTGATCGCTCGTATCTTTTGGCTTGCTGGTGCAAGAGTAGTATGAGCTACTCTTGCATTCAAACAAAATCCCTGGAATATTGATTGTGTTTTGGTGTAGGCGTGTCTGTTGCCAACTTTCAGGAAGGTCGACCGCCCGTATTCCCCTGTAGTGTGCTGTAGAAACCTTGACTATGCTTGAATCCTATCGCCAACATGTTGCTGATCGCGCCAAACTGGGTATTCCTCCCCTGCCACTGAGCGCCCAACAAACTGCTGATCTGTGCGAATTATTGCAGCATCCCCCCGCAGGCGAAGAAGCATTTTTAGTTGAACTGCTGCGCGATCGCGTCCCTCCTGGCGTGGATCAGGCTGCCTACGTAAAGGCGGGATTTTTGACGGCGATCGCCAAAGGGGAGATGACCAGTCCATTGGTACCCCCCCAGTACGCCGTTGAACTCCTCGGTACGATGATGGGGGGCTACAACGTCCACTCCTTAATTGACTTACTCCAGTCCCCCAAGCTTGAACTGGCTTCCACGGCAGCGATCGCACTGAGCAAAACACTGCTGGTCTACGATGCCTTCCATGATGTCCAGGAACTTGCCGACCAGGGGAATCCCTACGCCAAACAGGTGATGGAATCCTGGGCCAATGCCGAATGGTTTACCAGCCGTCCCGAACTTCCTGAAGCCATTACCGTCACCGTCTTCAAAGTCCCCGGCGAAACCAACACTGACGACCTCTCCCCCGCTCCCCACGCCACCACCCGTCCCGACATTCCCCTGCACGCCACCGTTATGCTGGAAACTCGGCTGCCGGGAGGGTTGGACACCATTGCAGAACTGAAACAAAAAGGCCATCCCATTGCCTACGTGGGCGATGTGGTGGGTACCGGCTCCTCCCGTAAGTCAGCCACCAACTCCGTTCTCTGGCACATCGGCAACGACATACCCTTTGTCCCCAACAAACGCACAGGCGGCTATTGTCTCGGTGGCAAGATCGCCCCCATCTTCTTCAATACGATGGAAGATTCCGGTGCCCTCCCAATTGAGTGCGACGTCACCCAGATGGAAACCGGGGATGTAATTACCCTCTACCCCTATAAAGGCGAAATCACCAACGCATCCGGCGAGGTGATTTCCACCTTCAGCCTGAAGCCAGACACCATTCTGGATGAAGTGCGGGCCGGAGGCAGAATTCCTCTCTTGATTGGACGCACCCTCACCGACAAAGCTCGTGCTGCCTTGGGACTGGGACCCAGCCCGGTCTTCACCCGTCCCCAAATGCCCGCAGACAGCTGTAAAGGCTTCACTCTGGCTCAAAAGATGGTTGGAAAAGCCTGTGGCCTTCCTGGGGTACGTCCCGGCACCTATTGCGAACCAGTCATGACAACAGTCGGCTCCCAGGACACCACCGGACCCATGACCCGTGATGAGTTAAAAGAGCTGGCCTGCCTTGGCTTCGGTGCCGACCTGGTGATGCAGAGCTTTTGCCACACCGCGGCCTATCCCAAACCCGTAGACATCAAAACCCACCACGAACTGCCCGATTTCATCAAGGAGCGGGGGGGCGTCTCCCTCCGCCCAGGGGATGGCATCATCCACTCCTGGCTCAACCGGATGCTGTTGCCCGACACAGTGGGCACCGGGGGTGACTCCCACACTCGCTTTCCCCTGGGCATTTCCTTTCCGGCAGGTTCGGGCCTGGTAGCCTTTGCTGCGGCTCTGGGTGTCATGCCCCTGGATATGCCCGAATCGGTTCTGGTCCGATTCAAAGGTCAGTTGCAAGCCGGTGTCACCCTGCGAGACATCGTGAATGCCATCCCCTACGTTGCCATCCAGCAGGGGAAATTGACCGTTGCCAAAGAGAATAAGCAAAACATTTACTCCGGCAAGATTATTGAGATGGAAGGCTTGCCCGATCTAAAATTGGAGCAAGCTTTTGAGTTAACGGATGCCACAGCGGAGCGATCAGCCGCCGGGTGCACAATCAAACTTAGCACAGAAACTGTAGCGGAATACCTGCGCTCCAACGTAGCTCTGCTTAAAAACATGGTTGCTCGTGGCTACGGCGACGCCCGCACCATTTTGCGTCGTGTTCGCAAGATGGAAGAGTGGCTGGCGAATCCCATATTGATGGAGCCTGATTCTGACGCGGAATATGCTGACATTATTGAAGTGGATTTGGATCAGATCAGGGAACCCCTGGTTGCCGCTCCCAATGATCCAGACAACATTAAATTGATGTCAGAGTGTGCCGGAGATCCCATCCACGAGGTTTTCATCGGCTCCTGCATGACTAACATTGGTCACTATCGCGCAGCCGCTAAGGTACTGGAAGGGCAGGGGCAGGTGAAGGTCCGCCTCTGGATTTGTCCTCCCACCCGCATGGATGAGAAAATGCTGCGAGATGAAGGCTACTACAGTATCTTTGCCGCCGCTGGGGCCCGTTTAGAAATGCCTGGATGCTCTCTGTGCATGGGTAATCAGGCGCGGGTAGCGGATGGTGTAACAGTCTTTTCCACCTCTACCCGCAACTTTAACAATCGCATGGGCAAGGGGGCACAGGTCTATCTGGGTTCAGCAGAACTGGCAGCCGTTTGTGCACTGCTGGGTCGCATTCCCACGGTAGAGGAGTACATGGAAGTTGTTACCAATAAAATCGATCCCTTTGCGGCTGACCTCTACCGCTACCTCAACTTTGATCAGATTGCCGGATTTGAGGATGAAGGTCGCCTGATTCCCAAAGAGGAGGAAGAAAAACTTGCAGCATCGGTGAGTTGATTATAGCAGTGGTCATTCTGGCAGACTACTGGCCCCTGGCCCTCGGTTTTGCATTAGAACCGATCGCCGACAAAATTGAAGCTGATTCTCACCGCGATCGTTGAAGCCCATTTCAAGCCGGAGCAGTCCGGTTGCCATTCGGACTGCGATGTCAAAACCATATCCCAGGCCACTACGTAGGACCTGCCCGTGTAATGCTGATAGGTTTGAGATGCAAAAGTAGCGTAAGCTACTCTTGCACCGGCAGGCCGGGAGAGCCAGGTTACTGAGGCATAGCCCGGCAGGTCGTATCTATCTGTTTTGCGAGTAAGCTCCTGGATTCAGGTAGACTTTTGACTGAGCGAGGCGGAGAACACAAAATTGCTTCAAAAGCGAAAGGCTGCTGTATGATTAGTACAATTGTTCTATGAAAATCCTATGGTTCAGTACACGCTGGTTCAGAGTCCTGAAGTGATTCTGACGGTTCCCGGAAAAGACTCCACCAAAGCCCGTGAAAAAGCAATGGATCAGTTGATTGAACTGATGGATGCGGGTAAACTCCCTACTGACCTCTCAGACGGCTTTGGTCCCGACCAATTTATTGAAGTGAAAGAACAACCCACTCCCCCTAGCCCCGAAGAAGATGCCGTAACCCATGCGGTGCAAGTTCTCAGCAACCTGGCAAACCTCAAGTTAAAAGTGCAGGAATCCCGCACAGAGGCGCTTCAAGTCCGTGCCAAGATAGACATTCTATTCAGTGATGAACCCGTCACTGAGGATGAGATTGCCAGCCTCAAGGAAGGGTTTAAGGTATTGAAAACCTATGCCCAATCCAATCTTCGCTATCGAGAAGCCAGGGTACAGGCAGAACAGGCCCGGGAAGTATTGGACCGGGCTTTGAATTCGGCAGAAGGAACAAAATCCAGTAAGAAATAACACTCAATCGATGACAGACTTCCATGAACTTTGCCGCTGTGCCTGGGTCAAAGATGAGTCGCTTTACATCGAGTATCACGATGAATATCACAATCGCGAGTGGGGAGTTCCCGTTTACGACGATAGGTTCGACAATCTGCTATGCTTTCATGCAGGCTTGCGGGCTGGTGCATGACCATACGATTGATTGTTTCTGCTACCGGAAAAATCAGGACCGAGCTGTTAGTTGTTAGTTGTTTAGTTGTTAGTGAAGGATGAGGGGTGATCCATCACTCCCCTAGCGAGCATTTCCGTTGAATTTTTCATTTATGGGTGCTTATGTTTAAGTTTTCGGGTCAGCGTCCTGCCAATTTGGGTGTTCGCAATGGTCGCTTAGCGCCCTGTCCGGGTACCCCTAACTGTGTATGTAGTTATGACCAGGATGGGCAACACGCGATCGCCCCCCTCTCCTACACCTCCAGCCCGGCAGAGGCAATGGCTGCCCTGAAGCAGATTATTCAATCAATAGAGCGAACAAACATTATTACCGAATCATCCGATTATCTCTATGCCGAATTCACCAGCAAACTGATGGGGTTTGTGGATGACGTGGAATTTTATTTTGACCCTTCAGCGAAAGTGATCCAGGTACGCTCTGCCTCCCGCTTAGGCCAGTCTGACCTGGGGGTAAACCGCAAGCGGGTGGAACTCATTCGGGAGAAACTGAAAGAGGCTGGGGTTTGAGCAGGAACCAGAATTCAGGAGAGGAGGTTGATAGTGCTCATCTTAACGACTGTGCGATCGCTAAAGCAAAAGATCTTGAAGAACAGTTCGCAAGACAACTATTGGCGTGAAGGACTGCATTGTTGAATCAGGGGTTGTTCGGCGATCGCATCCAGTTTGACCGACTTCAACAGTCCTACCCAATTGGCTTGGACAGTCGCATCACCAGGACGGGCGCACCGCAATTCTGCCAGGGTGGTCAACGTGTCAAACCAGAGGCCGTTGTCGGCATAGAGAGTGACGCGATCGGCCGCATTGGCCCTTGCCAGTTTTCCAGCTAGGGTTGCGTCGGGCGTGATCCGTTGCACCCACCCCTCCACCTCGATGTCTCGCTTCCGGTCATTTGGATTGCAGATAAGGGCAAACGACCAGCGATAGTCCTTTCCGACCACCAGCGGAGGAATCGTCGAGTTAGCGGGCAGAGTCAGACTGGCAATTCCAGTCTGACCCGAAATGCCAAAAGTAGCGGTGTAAATAGGGACCTTATCTTCCTGGTTCTCATTCGTCTCGTACAGGGCAAATTCAACAAACTTCGCCCGTGTTTTGGGCATATACCAGAAGAAGCGGGGGTACTCATGCGTAGTCAACCCCAGATTAGTCTGAGGCATGAGGGCAATCAACCGCGCCGGGTTACCCTGCACACACGCCTGGGGATCGCGAGTACCGCCCCCTTCCCGTCGTCCTGGAATACCCCGCCTAGGAGGCTTAAACGGAGTTGCCATAGCAATCAGAGGAAGGCTACACAGCCACAGCCCAAGAACCAGCCCAGCCCAACGAGCCACAGCAGCAGAACGGCTTGCCAAACACATAACTTCGTATTCCTTTAGATTTAGTTACAAAAACAGCCAGCTGGCTTAGGACGATTCAGTGCCATTCAACCCCACCCCTTTAACCCCTGCTCCCTAGCCTCTTCTTCGCCTATCATTTGCCCCATAAAAAACCTGGTACACAATCCCATTCAAGCAAAAATGTGAATTTTCCAGATTTGTTATTTACTCTGGGGAACGCAGATACAATAAACTGGCTTGCGGTGAAGGTTTATGCCAGAAAGTTTTGAGCGATCGCCGAACAGATGGTAAATCCTTCCTCACTGTTGAGTCATCGGGTGGTAGAGGCTATCCAATGCAGTTGAAGTGTTTTGGCATCAGGTGTGGAGTGTCCGTTTCGGGTGGCCTTCTGTGGGCGATTTGCAGCCAGCAGGGGTATGCGCTTCCGGTTATCTTGCCGGGCGAAGTTGGGACAGGTTTAGCCCATTTGCCCGCCCACAGGCTAACGTCTTTGTCAAAACCGCAGCCAGTCCAGTATGACAGTTCAGCAGAAGCGGGAAGTGAGCAGAACGAACCAGCGGCAACCCAATCGACTCCGTTGAGCAGAACTGTCAGTCCAGGACAATCGACGCAGATAGCGCAGGTTCCGTTTCCCGATCCCAGCCAGAATCGCCCCGATCCCAATCGCGATCGCCTGATCCAGCCAGCTCCTTTACCCACTCCCCAAGCACCAGAGCAAACCCAACCCGTTCTTCCCATTCCCACCCCTGCCCCCACGGAACCCTCTCCCAGCCAGCCTGTAACCACCATCCCAGTTACTCGAATTGAGGTGTTGGGCAGCACAATTTTGCGTCCGGCCGAGATTGAACCCATTACCAAACCGCTGGAGGGGCGATCAGTGAGTCTGGAGGAACTGCGCCAGGCTGCCGATGCCATCACCCAGCTTTATCTCAATCGGGGCTACATCACCTCCAGAGCCATTCTGGTAGACCAGACAGTGAAGGATGGGGTTGTCCGCATCCAGGTCATTGAGGGTTCCTTAGAAGAAATTCGGATTGAAGGGGCGCAGCGAGTCAGGGACTCCTACATTCGCAGTCGAATTGAACTGGGCTCACGGCCCCCCTTGAACCGCGATAACTTGGAGGATCAGCTGCGGTTGCTAAAAGCCGACCCGCTGTTTACCAACGTGGAGGCGAGTCTGCGTCCAGGTACCCAGTTGGGGCAAAGTGTTCTAATTGTGCGGGTAACAGAGGCCAAACCCTGGTTGGGGTTTGTAGGGGTTGATAACTACTCCCCGCCCAGTGTCGGTTCAGTCCGGTTTGGTGGTGGAATTGGATACCGCAACCTGACAGGCTTTGGAGATGAACTCTTTGTCACCTACTTCCGCTCAACCAACGGCGGGTCCAGTGTAGGAGACTTTAACTACCGCATTCCCATCAACCCCATGAATGGGACGCTTCAGTTTCGCTACTCGCCCAGCAAAAACGAGATTACCGATCCAGAGTTTGAAGCACTGGATATTCGGGGCAACAATTACCTCTATGAGCTGAGTTACCGCCAGCCCCTGTTGCGCACTCCGCGAGAAGAATTGGCCCTCTCGGTCGGGTTTACGGCTCAAAATGGACAGACGTTTCTATTCCAGGACTTAGGCTTTCCATTTGGGATTGGTCCCGATGCCGAAGGAAACAGCCGCACCCGTGTGTTTAAGTTTGGGCAGGAATACATTCGGCGCGACCCTCAGGGGGCCTGGGCACTGCGATCGCTATTCAACATCGGTACAGATATCCTCGGTGCCACCGAAAACCCGGAACCCATCCCAGATGGCAAATTCTTTAGCTGGTTGGGGCAGATTCAACGGGTGCAGCGGTTGGGAAATGACCACCTGCTGATTGTCCAGGGAGATGTGCAACTGACTCCTGATACCCTGTTACCCTCCCAGCAGTTTGTGATTGGGGGTGGCCAGTCCCTGCGTGGCTACCGCCAGAACTTTCGCTCTGGTGACAATGGTTTCCGTTTCTCGATTGAAGACCGGATTGCGATCGCCCGTGACGAAGCTGGAATTCCGACCCTGCAACTGGCTCCTTTCTTTGACGCAGGCACCGTCTGGAACACCTCTGGAAATCCCAATCCCATTCCCGATGGGCAGTTTCTGGCAGGGATTGGGGCAGGTATTCTCTGGCAACCCATTCCTCGCCTGAATATGCGCTTTGACTTCGCCTACCCCATCACCCGCCCCGCCGATCGCGGCAACGATCTTCAAGATAGTGGCGTCTACTTCAGCGTGTACTACCAGTTCTAGATTCTCTCTTCAGAGAATAAATGTTTAGGGATCTGCAAAGTTAATATATAGCAGCCTCTCATCCCTGGCTGAAGTTGTGCTCTGGGGAATACACTCAGATGCGTAGCCCGTTTCCTGTCCCCTATGAATCATCCTTTTCCTACTGTGGTTACTACGGATCCCATCAAATTTGGTACCGATGGCTGGCGTGGAGTCATTGCCGCCGACTTTACCTTTGAACGCCTGACCCTGGTCGCCCCACTGGCAGCTCAGGTACTGGCAAACTTTTACGGCAACACCACCCCTAATCGAACTGTGATTGTGGGCTACGATCGCCGCTTCCTGTCAGAAGACTTTGCCCGCGCCGTTGCCGATGCAGTGATCAACGCCGGATTCGATGTGCTGCTGTCGGAAGGCTACGCGCCCACCCCCGCTTTTAGCTGGGCCGCCAAGCAGCACCATGCCCTCGGTGCCCTGGTGATTACTGCCAGTCACAACCCCGGCAAGTACTCCGGGCTCAAGGTGAAAGGAGCGTTTGGCGGTTCCGTTCCTCCTGCTGTGACCCAACAGATCGAAGCCCTGTTGAAGGAAGGGGTAACAATCAAAGCCACGCCAGGAACGCTGCAAACCTTTGATCCCTGGCGGGGCTACTGTCAGGAACTGCGCACAAAAGTTGAGATTGAAAAAATCCAGAGTGCCCTTCGGAATGAGACTGTGACAGTATTTGCTGATGTGATGCACGGGGCTGCTGCGGGAGGGCTGGCCCGTCTGCTGGAGGCTCCCATTCAGGAGCTAAACAGCGATCGCGACCCCCTCTTTGGTGGAGGTGCCCCAGAGCCATTGCCCAAATACCTGTCTGCAACGCTGGAACAGATTGCGGCTTACCATCAAGAGAACCCAGAGAAACTGGTGGTTGGGCTGGTGTTTGATGGAGATAGCGATCGCATCGCCGCCATCGACAGCCAGGGAAATTTTCTCAGCTCCCAAATCCTGATTCCAATTCTGGTCGAGCACCTGGTATCCCGGCGTGGTTTAAAGGGAGAGTTCATCAAAACCATCAGTGGTTCAGACCTGATGCCCAAAGTAGCTGCCCTGTATGGGCTTCCAGTTTTTGAAACTCCAATTGGCTACAAATACATCGCTGACCGAATGCTGGAAACGCAGGTGTTATTGGGAGGGGAAGAATCCGGTGGGATTGGCTATGGCAACCATATCCCAGAGCGGGATGCACTGCTATCAGCCCTTTACCTGTTGGAGGCGATCGTTCAATCCCATACCGACCTGAGCGACCTCTACAAAGAACTTCAGAAGCGCACTGACTATGTTTCTGAGTACGACCGGATTGATCTGCCCCTGGCGGGGATGGATGTGCGCGATCGCCTGCTAACTCAACTCAAGACTAATCCTCCCTCCAAAATTGCTGGCCAGAAAGTGACCGACTGCCTGTCTATCGATGGTTACAAATTTCGGCTGGACGAGGGTAGCTGGCTTTTGATTCGCTTCAGCGGTACAGAACCCGTTCTCCGCCTTTATTCGGAAGCGGCCAATCTGGAGCGTGTACACGAGATCTTAAGTTGGGCAAAAGACTGGGCAAACAAAGCGTAAAAGTCTATCACGGAATCACTTTGAGTTTGATTTTGAGGATGGCAATGCTCACCCTCTGCTTCACCTGGTTTGCGATCGCGTTCCCCCAAATGGTTGTGGACTGGCAACCCTGGCATTCCTCTGGTTAGCGGCCCTGCCACCCGCAACCAATTATCAGACCATCTCGCGGCTCTCACCAGTCAATCGAGCTTCTCCCCCCGTCTACGAAGTCCCAGAAGCCCCAGGGGAAGCTCCCACTCCAATTGAGGTGGTTCCCGCACCGCTTGAAACCACTCCCCTTCCAACGGATGGATCTCACCCCGTGGAAACAATCCCGCTGTCAATGAATGAAGCTTCTTCAGCGAGAATTGTTGAGTTACTTCTTCAGCGGGAATTGTTGAGTTAGAGGATGTTTGAGAGGATGTTTGAAAAGTTCTACATCGCACTTTTGCGTTCTTCCCTAGTTTCGGCAAAGCCAGGGATGCAGTCGCCTTTGCCAGATATTGATCAAGATGACACCAGCAACAATCCCTAAAATCATTCTCGACACTGATCCAGGGGGAGATGACGTTTATGCCATTCTGTGGCTCCAAAGCCTGATTAAACAGGGATTCGCTGAACTGGTAGCTATTACTTCTACCCAGGGCAACGTTTCTGCCCCAAGAACTTTTTCCAATGTCAGCCAGGTTTTACAGTTGGGTGGATTTCGGGATATGGAAGTCGGTCGTGGAATCGCCTTGAAGGAAGAGGCTGTAGAAGATGCATCCCATATTCACGGCTCAGATGGGATAGGCAATTTGTCTACAACCCTACCTGCGCCTAGCCATGACTATGAAACAGCCCGCTATTCCGATGAAATCATCATTGAAAGGTTAAATGCAGAACCAGGAGAGATTACCATTGTGGCGATCGGTCCATTGACTAACCTAGCGGCTGCGGAAGAAAAAAGCCCTGGCGTTCTGAGAAAGGCAAAAGAAATTGTGGTGATGGCAGGTGCCTTCTATTGCCCTGGAAATGTCACACCCCATGCAGAGTTCAATGTCTGGTTCAATCCCAAAGCTGCTCAAACAGTGCTGGACAGTCGGGATAACCTTGTAGTAGTGCCATTGGATGTCACCCGACATTTGATTTTTACTCAGGAAATGGCTCAGTTGGTCGGTCAGGTCAAGCCGGAGAGCGACCTCGTTAAGTTTCTCAATGCCCTCTGCCAATTTATGATTGGCACATCACTCAGTTACCGGGAAACCGGGGGGGTGAATGGTTTTCCAGTCCACGATGCCGCAACGCTTGGCTATTTGTTTTATCCTGAGTTATTCATGCTGCGAAGAGCCAGAGTGAGGGTTGAAACCCAGGGCAGATGGACGCGGGGACAAACCCTAATTGATGATCGTCTGTCGCCGAAAGTGGGACTAAATGCCTGGGTTGCGCTACGGGTTGACAGGGTAAAATTTTTTACCAGTTTGATTGAGGATTTGAAGGTTTTAATCAGATAAGCGTTCTTGCATTAATGGCATACTGCAATAGAACAGGACAAATCAAATGACTGAAAGTGCGGTAATGGCAAATACCAATTTAAAGGGCAAAGGTGGCATATAGGCGTGCCCCTACACCCCCTTCATCTGTCGCGAGTTCTGTTTAAATTAGTAGTTTAAATTAGTATTAGATTTCAGGGCGTTGCTGAATCTGGGAATGAAAAAGGTGCTGGATGCTTGAAACTTCGTTCTTGAATTTTCCTAAAATAAAC